>NC_012673.1:2767500-2999895 GCF_000023045.1 Exiguobacterium sp. AT1b
GATTCCACCGGTTGACAGGGTACCGAGCGCCCAGCCACTTTTCTCTTTTGGTGTTTGAGATGCGACCAACGTGATGCCGGCTGAAATAAATCCAGACACGGCTCCCATGAGTAAACGCAACCCGACGAGTTGATATACGTCTTGGACGAAGCTGATGAGGAACATGACGATGGCCATCCCGAGACTGGCTCGGATGAGCATCAGCTTTCTTCCTTTTCGGTCAGCCAAGCGTCCCCACATCGGAGAGACGATGGCGGCCACGAGGAACGTGGCGCCGAACGCGATCGCAGACCAAGTGACGACGTGGTCCGGATCCTTTACCCCGAGTTGTTCGATGAACAATGGGAGGAATGGAAGGACGAGACTCATCGACGCGGCGGTCAAGAAGCTACCGATCCAAACAACCATTAAATTTCGTTTCCATAGAGGTATCGTAAGCGTCACGACCTTTCTTATTCAATTTGTAGTCAACACTCTATATACTACACTTTGTGAACTAAAAAGTCCAAAAAAAGAGAAGGTGTGACCCTTCTCATTGATTGCTTAATACGGTGATATGATTGACTTGGCGAATGACCTGATCCTCATACAATACATAGACAGGTCCGTCAGTAAGTACTTTTCCGTCTTTTGAAAATTGTAAATATACGCGCGATGCCTCGCTGAGCGATAGAGTCAATATGGTCTCCCCGTAAAAACGGACATGTGTCGCGAGCTCAATCGGTTCGGCATTGTTTAAAAAAGGCGCGAGCGGCATGGCGAACGAGTCGCGTAATGCTGCATCCTTGTCTTGTCGAGACATCGGTTTGTTGTGGTCGATTCGAGTTCCTTGTGACAATCCGTCATCCCATGCTTTCCCCATTTTCGCATAGTATGCCTCACGGTCATTCTCCGTCACCGAGTCCAAATCTTCAATCTTTCGTTTTCGTTCGTCAAAAATCCATACGGTCGGGTCAATCGTCAGACTGTGGCGAACCGCTCCATCAAGTGGAAAAATCATGCTTATATCCCCCTTCATACACATTACACGTTTCATTATAGCGCTCTTTCTCGTAAAATGGAAAAGAGGAAGAATGTCGCGTTCATTCATACTGTACATTGAATTATGATGAAAGATAATGTACAGTTGAGTTATGACAAACAGTCTGTCATCGTACGGAGGAGGGGTCGTAGTGGCGACAAATTTGGCTGCAATCCAACGGGAGCAAGCGCTTCAATTACTCGAGGCGGATGCTGAAAAAATCCGTTGTCTGATTGAAGTGCAGTTAGAAAACCTAAAAATGCCGAAGTGCCCGCTTTATGAAGAGGTGCTTGATACACATATGTTTGGACTATCGCGCCAAATTGATTTTGCGGTTCGTCTTGGACTCATTTCAGACATTGAAGGTAAAGGACTGCTCGATTCATTGGAACAAAAGTTATCTGCCTTGGCAGAAGCTTCAGAATTATGAACCTTATACTCAAACTGTGCAAGTGGCGCTGTTTGAGTATTTTTTTATAAGGGTTGTCGGATTGTTTTACATAAGGAAGTGAATACATGAAAACACGGTTTCGGTATTTTGATTTTGCGTTGTTTTTGTCAGTGCTCTTGCTCGTCGGGCTAAGCTCCATCATGATTTATAGTGCGAGCGTTTGGAATCGTGGGGATTACGCAAATAGTAGTCTATTCTATCGCCAGCTCGTTTACGTTGGAATCGGAATCTTTGTCTATTTGATCGCGACGTTGTTCCGATATGAGATGTTTCGGAAAAAAGGCATTCGCCTCGGTCTTTATGCGCTCTCTGTCATCTTGCTGTTTGTCACGTGGGCGATGCCGCCATTGAACGGGGCCCGGGCTTGGCTCATCATCGGCGGAATGACCATTCAACCGGTCGAGATTGCCAAATTTGTCCTCATCATACTGCTTGCGAACTACTACCATGAACTATGGAATAATGAGTTGAAAGGACTCCCGGGTCGACTAGCGCGGGCCGCTATCACGAAAAAAGGGTTGCGCGCTCAAATCGGCGCCTTCTTCTTAGTACCGGTTCTCTTTTACTTCTCGTTCTACGCCATCGCAATCAATGGACAGCCGGATATGGGTGGGTTATTCGTTCTCGGTTCCATCATGTTGCTCATGTGGTTCGGTGTCGGGGCGCCGCTTCGAATTTTGATTCCGGGGATTTTAGCTGGGATGGGTACTGTATTCGTATTGTTCACGACCATCTTCTCGGAGAATCAACGAAGTCGGATTGAGGTCGTGTTCAACCCGTTCATGGACCCGGAAGGATATGGACACCAATTGCTCATGTCGATCATCTCGATCGTACATGGTGGATTGACCGGAGTCGGACTCGGGAACAGTTTTCAAAAGTATGGGTATTTGCCAGAACCAGAAACCGACTATATCATGTCGATCATTGCGGAGGAGTTAGGGTTCTTCGGTGTATTGACGGTTTTAGTCCTACTCTTCTTCATCGCCTTTCGCGCGATTCATATCGCCAATCATGCGGATAGTCACTTTGCGATGTTCGTGTCGTTTGGGATTGCCTCACAAATTATGATCCAGACGGCCATCAATATCGGTGCGATGTCCGGTTGGTTCCCAGGGACAGGTGTAACCTTGCCACTGGTCAGTTATGGGGGAACATCTCTCATCATGATGATGGGTGTTCTCGGGGTGCTCAGCAGTATCTCGATGCGTAACCGTCATCGAGAGGCGACACGACGAGAAGAAATTCGGGTGAAGTCAGAAGAAAACGTTCAACGTTCATCGCTTCACGTCGTCAGGTAAGGAAACAAACAAACTTCATTAACGGGGGGATTTCATTTGAAACCAATTAAAAAGTTACTTGTTGCAAACCGTGGGGAAATTGCCATTCGCGTATTTCGCGCGGCGACAGAGTTAGACATTCGAACGGTAGCCGTCTATTCACAAGAAGATAGCGGCTCATTACATCGCTTTAAAGCCGATGAGGCCTACTTGATCGGTGTAGACAAAAAACCGATCGATGCGTACCTCGATATTGAAGACGTCATTCGCATCGCTAAGGAGTCAGGCAGTGATGCGATTCACCCGGGATATGGTTTCCTTTCGGAGAACATTGAACTCGCACGACGTTGCCGTGAAGAGGGCATTATCTTTGTCGGACCGCATGAGTCACATTTACATGCGTTCGGGGATAAGGTACGAGCACGTCAGAGTGCGATTGCTGCGGGTCTTCCTGTCATTCCGGGTTCGGATGGGCCGCTCACATCATATGAAGACGCGGAAGCATTTGCGAACGAGCACGGATTCCCGCTCATGGTCAAAGCGTCGATGGGTGGCGGAGGCCGCGGAATGCGTGTCATTCGAACAGAAGCGGAAATGAAAGATTTGATTGAACGTGCAAAATCAGAAGCGAAGCAGGCGTTCGGTTCTGACGAAGTGTACATAGAAAAACTCGTCGAACGTCCGAAACACATCGAGGTGCAGATTCTTGGAGATGAGCACGGTCACATCATCCACTTGTTCGAACGTGACTGTTCGGTTCAACGCCGTCACCAAAAAGTCGTCGAAGTGGCGCCGTGTGTGACCTTGTCTGATGCATCACGCCAAGCGATTTGTGATGCGGCGGTCCAACTCATGCGTCACGTCGGCTACGTCAACGCCGGTACGGTCGAGTTCTTGGTGACCGAGGACGAGTCGTTCTACTTCATCGAGGTCAACCCACGTATTCAAGTGGAACATACGATCACAGAGATGGTCACAGGCTTTGATATCGTTCAAACACAATTGATGATTGCGCAAGGTGAGTCGCTCCACGGCGATATGATTCAAATGCCGAAGCAAGAAGACATTAAACTTCTCGGTTATGCGATTCAATCACGTGTTACGTCTGAAGACCCAGGCAACAACTTCATGCCGGATACTGGGAAAATCATGGCTTACCGTTCTCCAGGCGGCTTTGGTGTCCGACTTGACGGTGGAAATGCGTATGTCGGTGCAGAGATTTCACCGTACTACGATTCACTTCTCGTGAAATTGTCCACACATGGCATGACATTCGAACAAGCGGCCTCGAAGATGGTTCGAAACTTGAACGAGTTCCGGATTCGCGGAATCAAGACGAACATTCCGTTCTTGATTAACGTCATGAAGCACCCGAACTTTATCAATGGAGATTACAACACGTCATTCATCGATGAGACGCCAGAACTGTTCGTCTTCCCGAAACGAAAAGACCGTGGGACGAAACTGTTGAACTATATCGGGGACGTGACAGTGAATGGATTCCCGGGTGTCGGTCTGAAAGACAAGCCGATCAGCCGTTCGGTGCGAATCCCACATGACCTCCCAGCAGAAGCGAAGCCAGGGACGAAACAAATTCTTACAGAGCTTGGACCGGACGGCCTCGCCGATTGGATCAAACGTCAACCGGAATTGTTGTTGACGGATACGACGATGCGAGATGCCCATCAATCGTTGCTCGCGACGCGCATGCGGACACAGGACATTTTGAACATTGCCGAACCGACAAGCAAACTCATGCCAGAATTGTTCTCGGTCGAGGCGTGGGGCGGAGCGACGTTCGACGTCGCCTACCGCTTCTTATCCGAAGACCCATGGGTACGTCTCATGAAGCTTCGTGAGAAGATGCCGAACGTCTTGATTCAAATGTTGCTACGCGGTGCGAATGCGGTCGGATACAAAAACTATGCAGACAACGTCATTGAGAAATTCGTACACGAAGCGGCATATGCCGGAGTCGACGTGTTCCGAATCTTTGACAGTCTCAACAACTTAGAATCGATTCAGTTGGCAATCGATGCGACACTTCCGACTGGGAAAGTGGCGGAGGCGGCCATCTGTTATACGGGAGACTTGTACGATGGCAACCGTCCGAAGTACCACCTTCCGTATTATATCGACCTTGCGAAGAAACTTGAGGCGAGTGGTGCGCATATCTTGGCAATCAAAGATATGGCCGGTCTATTGAAGCCGGAATCGGCCTATGCACTCGTATCGGCATTGAAAGACGCCGTGGACTTACCAATTCACTTGCATACACACGATGCTTCCGGTAACGGGATCTTCACCTATGCTCGTGCGACAGATGCCGGTGTCGATATCGTTGACGTTGCGGCGAGCTCGATGTCAGGGATGACGTCACAGCCTTCAGGTGGAAGTTTGGTCTACGCGCTCAACCACCACGAACGTCAGCCGAAGGTCGACCCGAAACAATATGAGATCATCAGTGACTACTGGCAAGACGTGCGTCATAACTATGAACCGTTTGAAAGTGATATGCGTGCCCCGCATCCATCCGTGTATGAGCACGAGATGCCGGGTGGACAATATTCAAACCTCCAACAGCAGGCGAAAGCGGTCGGGCTTGGAGACCGTTGGGGCGAAGTCAAGGCGATGTATGCCCGAGTGAACATGTTGTTTGGGGACATTGTCAAGGTGACGCCGTCATCTAAAGTTGTCGGTGATATGGCGCTCTTCATGGTCCAGCATAACTTGACGGAAGAAGATGTGATGACGCGCGGACACCAGTTGGACTTCCCGGACTCGGTCGTCGAAATGATGCGTGGTGAATTGGGGACGCCTCCAGGTGGATTCCCGAAAGATGTACAACAAGTCATCTTGAAAGGGGAAGAGCCATTAAACGTTCGTCCTGGTAAATTGATCAAGCCATATGACTTTGAATCGGCACGCCAAGAACTATTCGAGAAATTCGAGCGACCGGTGACGGACTTTGAACTTCTTGCCCATGCGCTTTATCCGAAAGTGTACGAAGACTATATCAAACATACAACGACCTACGGGGATGTATCGGTGCTCGACACGTTGACGTTCTTCTACGGATTAAACGTGGGGGAGACAATCCAAGTTGAAATCGAGACAGGAAAAACATTAATCATCAAGCTCGTACAAGTGAGTGCGGCGAATGAAGATGGCATCCGTCTCGTCTCGTATGAGATGAACGGGGTACCACGTGAAATCGAGATTAAAGATGTCAATGTCAAATCGGCAACGACAAGCCGTCCGAAAGTCGATCGTTCGAACGCCAAACAAGTCGGTGCATCGATGCCGGGGTCTGTCTTGAAAGTATTGGTCGAACCAGGAAGTCGTGTTCACCGTGGGGAGCAGTTGCTCGTCACAGAAGCGATGAAGATGGAAACGACAATTCAAGCGGCACAAGATGGTGAGATTAAGGCCATCCATATTAAAGAAGGCGACACAATACAAAGTGACGACTTGTTGATTGAATTTGTATAATCAAAAGAAGCATAGCGCGCTATGCTTCTTTTTTGTAGATGGGAGTGGAGATCATGAGACGAATATGTTGGTTCCGTTCAGATTTTAGACTGACCGATAATCATATGTTACACCGTGTATTGAAAGATATGGAGGAAGGCGATGACCTAGACTTCGTCTTTTGGTTGAATCCGAAATACTGTCACCCATTCGAAGTGCGGCATGACTATTTCTTCTCGACGATGCGAACGTTCATGGATGATTTAGAAGCGAAAGGGTTAGGGCTTCGTGTCCTCGTCGCGGAGACGGAGGATGCGTTCGTGAAACAGCTCGGCGAGATGGATGTGCTCTATTTTAATGCGGAGTATGTGGAACCGTTCAAACAGCGGGATGACCGTGTGATTGAAGCACTTAGTGAAGATGTAAAGGTAGTGCGACTTTTAGATCGGCATCTGTTTCATCCCGATGCGTTCCGTACAAAAAGTGGCGATCCCTATAAGGTGTTCACCCCGTTCAAAAAAGCGGCGTATGCCGAACAGCCACCTGCACCATATGAGGTTGATGTCAATCGTTTATCTCAGTACATCCGTTCAAAGAATGAACAACCGAGTGAACTGAAAGAGCTCTTCAAGCGATGTAAACGTGAATGGAAAGGGCTAGGGGAAACGGAAGCGAAGAAGCGATTGACCCGCTTCGTCAATGACCGCATGGTCGATTATGACGAGAAGCGTGACATTCCGAGCATCGCCGGGACGAGTCGACTATCTCCTTATTTACGGACAGGTGTGTTGTCGATTCGCACCATCACCGAACAAGTGTTGTCGGCGAGGCAATCAAAAGGGCGCGACACGTATTACGATGAGCTGTTGTGGCGCGAATTTTATTACATGGTCATGGCAAAGTTCCACGGATTGAAAGATCAACCGTTCAATGATAAATACAAGTCGATTGAATGGGAGGACAATGAAGAGCAGTTCGAAAAGTGGTGTAACGGGGAAACCGGGTATCCAATCGTCGACGCGGCGATGCGTCAGTTGAACGAGACCGGGTGGATGCACAACCGCCTACGCATGATTGTCGCATCTTTCCTATCGAAACATCTCCTTCTCGATTGGCGAAAAGGAGAACGATATTTCGAACAAAAGCTGATCGATTATGAGGCAGCGTCGAATATCGGGGGATGGCAATGGGCGGCCTCTGTCGGGACGGACGCTGTTCCATATTTCCGTATTTTCAATCCGACGACGCAATCCGAACGATTTGACCCTGACGGAACGTTCATCCGGAAGTATGTGCCGGAGCTGAAACATGTATCAGATAAATCGATTCACTTTCCAGACCCGTCAGAGCGAGACGACTATGCCATGCCACTCGTCGATCATAAAGAAGCGAGAGAGCGTGCGCTCGAACGATTTAAAGCATTGTAAACTAAAAAAGCGCCGCGGCGCTTTTTTGTTTGGTTATCCGTTCATATTTTTCAATTGTGCCCCGTCTTGTCGCGCTGTCGACCGGTACGCGTGATAAGAGAGGTATGACAGGATACCGAAGTAACAAGTGATCAAGAAGGCGTGAAGGAGCGGAACGTAAGTCGCGTGTCCCCCAAGGACGATCCATGCACCTGTACCGACTTGAAGCAGGATGAAGAAGAGAGACGCCATCATGCCGCGCTCAATCAATCGATTCATTTCTTTACGTGCCAAGTAGAGAACATACAACGTGTACAAGACGAGTAGCCCGGCCATCACACGGTGTCCCATCTGTACATACGACTCAAACGTCCACACTTCTTGTTCACATATCGGCCAACCGACACAAGCATATGTAGCACCGAGGTGACGGACATAAGCTCCGGTGTAGACGACAATCATCGTATAGATCGAGAGACCGTAAAGATGAGATCTCAACCGTCTCGATACGACTTGATGCTCTCGGTCACCTTCGAATAACAGAATCGTCAAAATGAGTAACGATGCGAACGACACGAGAGAAATGCCGAAATGAAGGGCCAGGATGGCGTCCGACTGTTGCCAAATGACCGCGCCCGCTCCAATGATCGATTGGATGAGCATAAAGATAAATGCGAGAAACGCGAAGATTTTCACATCGACCCGATGTTTGACCGCGATGAACGTCCAAATGGCGAGCGCAATGATGAGAAGACCTTCGATTCCGGAGACTACCCGGTGACTGTATTCGATCATCGTTTCAACGCTTGGGTTGGTTGGGATTAATTTTCCATGACAGAGTGGCCAGTCCGTCCCACAACCATCTCCTGAATCCGTCTTCGTCACGGTTCCACCCATGATGAGGACAAGCATCATCCCGAGGGTGACAAACCCTGAGAAAAACGCGAGTTTTTTATGCATGCAATACCACCTGCTTCTAATCAAAATCCGTTAAAAATGTACCTTGTTTATTTATATTTTTTTCGCCATACTTATTATACGGCTTTCTGTTCAAAAAACGAAATGGAAAAGCTTGCAATCGTTATCAAAAACGTTATTCTAATATTAGTAAAGCACATAAGGTGTGACAAATATCACACTATTGACACAAAAAACTCGCTATTTTACAAGCATAAAGGGCGTATTTTATAAAAAAATATGGTATCTTTGTAGAGAGTTAAGTGTATTTTGTTCATATTGTGTTTTTTCTGTGAAGAGAATGCGAGGATTTCGTGATTATGTGGGGGGGTCAGTATGACAAAAGTCAACCCAGGGATGATGGTAGATGTAGAGTATACAGAATCAACGTCATTCCGAGATTACGTCGCCTTAGCGAAAATGGGAATCGTTCGCGCCAACCTGTTGTTGGTGTTTGCAGGATTCTTCGTGGCAGCGACGTACCAGAGCGATACGCCAGTCCTTTACTTGTTTGAAGTTTGGCCACAGCTCTTATTAACGATGTTAGGAAGCGCACTCGTGATTTCGGGGAGTTGTTACCTAAACAACTTTGTGGACCGAGATATCGATTACTTAATGGATCGTACGGACAATCGACCGAGTGTAACCGGCAAGATTTCAGGAGAGAAGATTCTACTCCTTGGATTGACACAACTTGCAATCGGAACACTTCTTTTGCTCCTTGTATCGTACGTCGCCGCAGTATTCGGTTTAATCGGGGCATTTTTTTATGTCGTGATTTATACGATGTGGCTGAAGCGTACGAGTACGCTCAATACGGTCGTCGGTAGTATTTCAGGAGCCGTTCCACCGCTCATCGGTTGGGCAGCACTCGATCCGACACTTCATATCGATGCGTGGCTCATGTTCCTTGTCATGTTCTTATGGCAACCACCACACTTTCTGGCGCTCGCCATGCGACGGACGGAAGAGTATCGAGCGGCAGGCATTCCGATGCTTCCGGTCGTGAACGGATTTGCCATCACGAAACGGCAAATCATCTGGTGGATTGCGACGCTGATTCCGGCATCGCTCTTATTTATGCACTATGGTCTTGTTTACTTGACAGTCGCAGCCGGTTTAGGGGGCTACTGGTTGTATCTCGGATTGAAAGGATTCAACGCCGAGGATGAAATTAAGTGGGCAAACAAAATGTTCTTCTATTCATTAATTTATTTAGTCGTGTGGATTATCGCGCTGATTTTGACAGCACTCTGGTGATCGCACTCACTATATAGAAAACCATTACACATCATTTTGGGAGAAAGTGGGGATTGTTGTGAAATCATTTAAGAAGCTTCTGTTTGGCATCGTCCCGATGATGATGTTCGCAGTCCTGTTATCAGGTTGCGGTCAAGAGGGATTGTCTGCATTGAAGCCGATGGGAGAAGGGGCTGAGCTTCAGCTCCGCATCATTCTCATCAGTTTGGCGATCATGCTCTTCGTACTCATCATCGTCTCGGTCATTTACGTGTACGTGCTCATGAAGTTCCGTCGGAAAGATGAATCGATTCCGAAGCAAGTTGAAGGTAGCAGTACACTCGAGATGATTTGGACAGTCGTTCCGATTATCCTTCTCATCATTCTCGCTGTTCCGACAATCACGACGACTGTCGAACTCGCGAAAGCGAAAGAAGCGAAAAAAGAAGAAGAAATCAACGTTACAGCTAACTTGTACTGGTGGGAATTTGAATATCCAGAAGCAGGTGTTGTGACAGGGCAAGAACTCGTCATTCCGGTCGGAAAACGAGTCGGCATCAACTTGACGTCTAAAGATGTCATTCACTCATTCTGGGTACCAGCTTTATCTGGTAAGACAGATACGAACCCAGGACTTGATAACGAAATGTGGTTACATGCAAATGAACCAGGTACTTACTACGGGAAATGTGCTGAGCTTTGCGGTCCGTCACATGCCCTTATGGACTTTAAAGTCATCGCGCTCGAGCAAGAAGAATATGATCAATGGCTCGCTGACATGAAAGCCAAGCAAGACGAGAACGGTGAGAAACTCGTCGCAGACAACACGAACTTGACGACAGGTGAGCAAGTGTATGTCGAAAGCTGCTTGAGCTGTCACGGCGGCGGTAAAGTGGCACCAAGTTTAACGAACTTCGGTGATCGTGAATGGCTCGCAGGTTACCTCGAAAACAACGAGGACAACTTGAAAGAGTGGATTCGTGACCCGCAAGAGAAGAAACAAGGGGCTCTTATGCCAGGATTCAATGAAGGTCAAATCAGCAACGAAGAATTAGATGCACTCGTTGACTTCTTGTATGAGCAGAAGATTGACTAACGGGAAAAGGGGGATTTCACGTGGCACAGACCACTGCAATGCAGCAATCGCGTAAATACAATGGCATCATGGATTGGATTACGACGGTTGACCACAAAAAAATCGGTATTTTGTATTTGTTCTCAGGAATCTTCTTCCTCCTTCTCGGTGGAATTGAAGCATTACTGATTCGTTGGCAACTCGTCAAACCAATGAACGACTTCGTCAGCGGTGAGACGTTTAACCAGTTGATTACGATGCACGGAACGACGATGATCTTCCTTGCGGCCATGCCGATGTTATTCGGTTTCATGAACGCCGTCGTACCACTTCAAATCGGGGCACGCGACGTTGCGTTCCCATTCATTAACTCATTAGGTTTTTGGTTGTTCTTCTTCGGTGGAGTCATGCTTAACTTGAGCTGGTTCTTCGGAGCAGCACCAAACGCAGGGTGGACGGCTTACGCTCCACTTTCAACACAACCGGAAGCGACAGGGGTAGACTTCTACGCTCTCGGTCTTCAGATTTCAGGTTTCGGTTCATTGATGGCCGGGATTAACTTCCTCGTCACCATCTTGAACATGCGTGCGCCAGGAATGAAACTCATGCGTATGCCACTCTTCACATGGACGACTTTCGTTGCATCGGCATTGATCGTCTTCGCCTTCCCACCACTTACGGTCGGATTGTTCATGTTGATGTTCGAGCGACTCTTCGGAGCTGCTTATTTTGACCCGGCACTTGGCGGGAACGTTGTTATCTGGGAACACCTTTTCTGGATCTTCGGTCACCCGGAGGTATACATCTTGATCTTACCGGCATTCGGTATTTTCTCGGAAATCATTCCGACATTTGCGCGTAAACGCCTCTTCGGTTACACGACGATGGTCTTTGCGACAATGCTCATCGGTTTCCTTGGATTCATGGTTTGGGTTCACCACATGTTCACAGTCGGTCTTGGTCCGGTTGCCAACTCGATCTTCGCTGTTGCAACGATGGCGATTGCCGTACCAACGGGTGTTAAAATCTTTAACTGGCTCTTCACACTGTGGGGCGGTCAAATTAAATTCAACGTCGCCATGCTTTACTCAGTCGCGTTCATTCCTTCATTCCTCGTAGGTGGGATGACAGGGGTTATGCTCTCAGTCGCACCGGCTGACTATCAGTACCACGACAGCTACTTCGTTGTCGCTCACTTCCACTATGTAATCGTAGGTGGGGTTGTATACGGTCTCTTCGCAGGACTTTACTACTGGTTCCCACTCATGTTCGGAAAAGCCCTTTCTGAAAAGCTTGGCTACTGGCAGTTCTGGTTGTTCTTTATCGGGTTCCACTTGACGTTCTTCCCGCAACATTTCCTCGGATTGTTCGGTATGCCACGTCGAGTCTTCACATACCTCGATGGTCAAGGTTGGGATACACTCAACATGCTCTCGACAATCGGGGCATTCTTCATGGGTGTGTCAACGATTGTCTTGCTCGTCGCTGTTGTGAAAGCTTTCTTGTCGAAAGACCGCGTCAAACCAGACCACTGGGGAGATGGACGTACGCTTGAGTGGACACTTCCTGTTCCGACTCCAGAGTACAACTTTGCACAAACACCACTCGTCAAAGGACTTGATACGTTCTGGCTCGAGAAAATGGCTGGCAACAAACGCGTGTCAGTCGCTGAAGAAGTTTCGGACATCCACATGCCGAACAACTCGCTCATTCCGTTCTTCATGTCACTCGGCCTCTTTATCGCAGGACTCGGTGCCATCTTCCAGATGGATAACACGGTCGTCGGTTGGTCATTGATTGGATTTGGATTAGCGATGACGTTCGTCTCGATGTTCCTACGTTCTTGGATTGACGATCACGGCTACTACATTCCGAAGTCACAAGTCGAAGCAGACTTGAAAGCGATTCGTGAGAAAGGAGAACAATAAATGGCACATGCAGTTGAAAAACACCCAGTGACCGGTATCCCGGCCAATCCAGAGAAAGCAACACTGGAAGGGAAAAATAAATATGTGGCCTTCTGGTTCTTCCTTGGTGGAGAGACAGTCCTCTTCGCCTCGCTCTTTGGAACATACGTTGGTCTCTTGAACTCTGGTGCGCCAGAGGAATTACGTTCGTATAACATTTTCGAAATGGAGCTCGTCTTCATCATGACGATGCTCCTCCTCACAAGTTCACTTACAAGTGTCCTTGCGATGATGAACATGAAGGCAAACAATCCAGGGCGTATGAAGCTTTGGTTGATTGTCACGCTCCTTCTTGGTGCCGGCTTCCTTGGTGCTGAGATTTACGAGTTCATTCACTACTACCACATCGGTCACACGTTCACGTCGAGCGCATTCGGTTCAGCCTTCTATACGTTAGTTGGTTTCCACGGTGCGCACGTAACGTTCGGTCTCCTTTGGATTACGACACTCTTGATTCGTAACTGGAACCGTCCGATCGATGTATACAATGCACCAAAGTTCTATGTATCGAGTCTATATTGGCACTTTATCGACGTTGTTTGGGTCTTCATCTTCTCAATCGTCTACCTCTTAGGGATGGTGAACTAATATGGAAAAACGAGTAATGAACGAATCTCACAAGCAGTTAGAGCTTGAAGTAAAAGCAGAGTCGAAACGTGAGTATCAGCTTCAATTGATCAGTTTCGCAATGATGATTTTACTCACATTCGTGGCATTCGGCGCCGTCTATGCGGAATTGATGCCAGTGTGGGCAGCAGGTGGTTTCTTAATCATCTTGGCGGTCATCCAAGTCTTCCTACAGTTATATATCTTCATGCATATGAATAACCGTGGGAACACGTGGATCGTTGGTATGATGTGGCTAGGCATCTTTGTCGCCATCATCACGGTCGCTGCACTCCGCTTACTCATTTGGTAATTGTGACAAAGGATTGAACATCTGTGGAAACACGGATGATTCGGTCCTTTTTCCTTTACTTCAAAAATGAATGAATAGTAATCTTGAAGTGAACGGTTTCAAAGGTTAGGGAGAGAAAGAAAAGGGGTGAACGGATGCTCTGGAATACGTCGGAGCTGCTCAATCAATTTGATTGGCTCACGTTATGGAGTCCGCTGTTCGGATTGCTCATGGTCGGGATTTATGTGTTATACGCCGTCGTGACAGAGAGAATGGCGAAGCGAGGATATGCCTCGACCACGTTATTACAAAAGTTTAGTATGTTGTTTGCGATTGTCTTGTATTACATCGGTTTTGGAAGTCCGATCGATGTCATGGCACATATCATTTTATCGGTGCATATGTTCCAAATGGTGCTCGTCTATATTTTGGCACCGGCACTCGTCGTTTACGGTCTACCGTACTGGGTGTTTGAAAAAGTACTTAGCTTCAAATGGATTGGGCCGACGTTCAAGTTTTTGACGAAGCCACTGATTGCGCTCATTTTATTCAACGCATTGTTCTCGATTTACCATATGCCAGTCGTATTCGACTACGTCTTGACGAATTATGGCGTTCACCGTATTTTCCACGGTGCCCTTGTCCTCTTTAGTTTGACGATGTGGTATCCGGTCATCGTTCCACTCGTCTCAGACGAAGAGGAAGGCATGTCCGATTTGAAACGAATGGTGTACATTATCGCCAACGGGGTCTTATTGACGCCTGCCTGTGCGCTCATCATCTTCAGTCAAACGACGCTCTATAATGCGTACACGGACCCGCAGACGTTTGCGACAGTCCTTGGCTACTGTCTCCCGAACGGTGACGTTTCTGGAATTGATTTAGAGGCGTTGATGGGAGCGACGAACAGCGCGCTCGAAGATCAACGTTTCGGTGGGGTTCTCATGAAGCTCGGTCAAGAGATCGTGTACGGCTTCTTCTTCGGCTGGACGTTCTTCGGCTGGGTGCGTCGGACGAAATCGCTTGCTCTTGATGAAGGCATGTCATTCACTCCGCAAGAAACAAATGAAAAAAATTAAACAGAACATAAAGGGGAAACATTGATGAACTATCTTGCCTTAATTAGTGTGTCATTCATCGTCATCAGTGCGATTCTTGTCGCCATCGGATGGGTGATTATCGCAAAAGACCGCAGCAACATCGAAAAACATAAAAAGGTGATGACGGCCGCCGCGATTGCAGCGACGACGTTCTTCATCCTTTACGTCTCACGTACCATTTTTGTCGGCAACACGGCATTCGGAGGACCGGATTCAGTGAAGCCGTTCTATCTCGGTTTTATGATTTTCCATATTCTTCTCGCGACAACAGGTGGTATCCTCGGATTGATTACGCTCTATCTCGGTTATAAAAACAAAATCGAGAAACACCGGAAAATCGGACCGAAAGCGTCAGTCGTCTGGTTCTTCACGGCCATTACGGGTGTGACGGTTTACATTCTTCTCTATGTGGCATATGACCCGGGTGAAACGACGAACGTATTCCGCGCGATAATCGGAGGATGATCCATAGAGAGGGAGAGCTGTATGAAACGGAATAGCTATTTGACGGTCGGTTTGACCGTCTTGACGCTTGTCGTCATCGGAGTAGCCGTGTATTTTGTTTTCTTCAATCAAGACGACCTACCCGTCATTCAAGAGCCAACCCCGTTCACATTGACGAACGCATTAAATGAAGAGACCTATGATTCCGATAACGGGAAAGTGAAGATCGTGACGTTCTTCTATACGAACTGTCCAGATATTTGTCCGCTCACGTTACGTGATTTCATGAAGCTCGAAAAAGAATTGAAAAAAGAGAACTTATACGGATCGGACGTAGAACTCGTTGCGATCACGGTTGACCCGGAGGTGGATACCGTGCCCGTTCTGAAAAATTACGGGGAAGCATTCCAAGCGGAGCCGACTGGATGGAAGATGTTGACGGGAGACCAGGTAGACATCGATCGGATCACGCGCCAGCTACAGTTCTATTATTCGAAGGCGAACAGCGGACTCGTGACGCATGCGACGACGATGTACGTCATCGACCGCCATCATGATGTCCGGGCTGTCGCGCAGATGGCAACGGCAGGGGATGAACCGGTCGATATCGAATCTATCATGGAGGACGTTAAAGTGCTCGCGAATGAAAAGGAGTGATCACCATGAACGATACGATGGCTGTGATTGGGAATGACTATTCATACGGAGACGTGACGATTGCGGAACGGGCGATTGAAGATTTGATCGCGTGTAGTGCAATCGAATTCGGCTTGAAAGAAGTGAAAGTCGTCTCTCGCTCGAAAGACCACTATGATTATCAAATCATTGCACCATTATCACTCGTCGAGGCAGAGCGATTGTATCGCTATGTTCGAGACCAATTCGATTTATTGCTCGGTCAAGTCGATGTGACGTTGACCGTCATTGCGACTAACTGATTAAAGCCCACGGAAGCGAATCTGCTTCGGTGGGCTTTGTTTTCATTCGTACTTTTTAGTGAGCTTGATACAAGATTAAAATTTTATTCTTAAGTGGGTCATGAAAAAGTTCTGCAAAGAAGCAATACCCATCTTGAAAGTCATCTAGGTCTGCTTCATTGGAAAGTACGATGTGTGTCCTGAATGACTCGTTCCATTGAGTTCGGATATCACTGATTGCTTGAGGCTCTAATAGATCTCTATCTTTCATTCGATAAGTTGAGATATAAAGAGTCTGGATTGATTCAGAACAAATCATTTGTTCCAATTCATGAATTGAATCAGGAAGATGAATCATTTTTAACTGGATGCGTGATGCTCCGATGCATAAGCGGTTACTCTCTTTTTCAAGATAGATTGAATTCTTCAAGGCTGTGAACCTCCGATATAGCCCAAAAAGAAACCCCTTCGCTTATGCAAGGGGTTTGACTTCTAATGTTTCTGCGAGTGCTTTTAGACGGCGCTCACAGTCGCGGACGATTTCTTCTGGGAAGACTTCATCGTATTCAACACCGTGTGGATAATAATGCTTTCCTAAAATCGGTGTAAGCATTTTTACAACAGCGTGACGATCTTCGATTTGACCTTCGATCGCGTATACAGGTAAGCGAAGATAGAATGTTTCGCCAGTCGATTGTTTCTCATATTTCATGTCATACGTGGCACGCTCGTAATCCCAAGCACCTTCACGGATGAAATGATGATGATCCATGATCGTCTCGAGCAAACCAAAACGGATTTCTTTTCCCTCGATGTGGAACTGCTCAAATTTCATCATAATCCCCCTTTTCGAATAAACCTCATATGTCATCATACCATATTCAAAAACGTTCTTGGAATAACGTGTGTTCAAATTGTGAAAAAAAGATGAACGATTAATCAGCCGAGTGTATTTAAGTATTCCTCGATTTTTTGCGGGAGCTTCACGCCGAGCGGTAGCAATCCTTCCGACCCGAAAAAGACGTTGAATTCCAAAATGTAAAATCCATCTTCTGTCACGATGACGTCAAACGCTGCGTGATTGATGGATAACGTATTCGCAATCGATTGAACTTCTTGGACGACGTCTTCCGGGATGTCTTCGTACGAGAAGTGGGCTCCTTGAGCGACGTTGTTTAAAAAGGCCTCACTGACACGCCAATAGGCACCGACGACTTCTTCTCCAATCACGATGACGCGTAAGTCACGATCGTTCGGGATGAACTCTTGGACATAGAACGTATCATGATTCTCGACATATTCTAACCAGTCTTGGTCATTTTTGATTAACCATACCCCTTGACCCATTGAGGATTTGGCTTTTTTGGCGACGAACGGGTAGTGGAACTCTTCTAACACGCGTTCAATCGTGTATGGGTTTTTTCCATAAATCAATGTCTTCGGAATCCGGTGCGGATATGTCGCCTTGAAGGCGCGCGTCATCTCGATCTTGTCGTGCCCGAGGTGATAAGTCGCTGGTGATGGGAAAATCGCTTTATTCATCCCGTAGATGATGGAATTGACCATCCAATACTCAGGGAACAGGACGAGGTCGGCAGCGCGAACCTTGTCGAGCTGATCGAAATAATATTCGGGTTTCGCATAATCCGTCTTGATCCCGGCCGATCGGATCATATTAAAAGAAACTTTTTTCATACGTAGACGCATCGGTTGCGTCTGTTCACTTCCTTTCTACATGGAACGCCTTGCGGTCAACTTCAATTATAGTGTGGATTGCTTACATAGGGAAACAATTGTGGTAAAATCATGGCAGAAAGGGTGAGGGGTATGATAATCACTGAACAGACGATTGCCCTGCTCGATCAAACAGAAGAATTGACCGATTTGATTGAAGCAAGCGAATCGTTTCAAACATATATTCAAACGAAAGCGGCACGTCTCGCATCACAAGAAGCAAAAGAGATCGAGCGTGAGTTTTTGAAGATGAAAGAGGACTATGAGTATGTCCAGCGATTCGGAAAGCATCATCCGGACCACGACCGTATCAAAAAAGAGATGCATCTCATCAAACGTCGTCTCGACGTTCAGCCGGAAATCGCTGCGTTCAAAAAAGCGGAACGAAGCTTGGATAAGTTGTTAGGGGAAGTGAGTGAACTACTCGCTCATTCAGTCTCTCCTAAAATCAAGGTCCCGACCGGTAATCCATTCTTTGATGAAGGTGGATGTTCTGGTGGAGGTAGCTGCGGAGGAGGCGGAAGTTGTGGATGCGCCGTCTAAGTTGAATGAACGGATTGGTTTTGTCGTATATGTGAATTCCTTGAAACAAGTGAAAGCGTTAAGACGTTATGCGAATCTTTACTTTGTCTCAAAACGAGAGAAGTATGCGTTTCTTTATACTGACCTCGAAGGTCATGAAGCCGTACTCGAACAAGTGAAAGCATTGCCGTTCGTGGAAGCGGTCGTACGAAGCGAGCGTCCATTCATTTCCGAAACGTACGAGACAAAATCGAAATAAACAAAAAGATGAAGGTGGCATCACCTTCATCTTTTCTGCTGGAGGGAAAGACATGCGTGTCATATCTGGAGAACGAAAAGGGACCCGCTTGAAGGCGGTCCCGGGAACGGCGACACGGCCGACAACCGATAAAGTGAAGGAATCGTTATTCAACATCATCGGACCTTATTTTTCAGGCGGGAAAGCACTAGACCTGTACGCGGGCAGTGGTGGGCTCGGAATCGAGGCGTTATCACGAGGTTGTGACGAAGCTATTTTTGTCGATCGTCAACCGAAAGCCGTCCAAACGATTCAAGAGAATTTACGAGCGACCCATTATGAAGTGAAAGGGAAAGTATATCGTCAAGACGCCAAGGCGGTACTCGAACAGCTCAAGGTTCAACAGGAACAATTTAAACTCATCTTTATGGATCCTCCATATCATGCGGAAGAACATGTGACGTTCTTACAAATGATCGATGAGTCGAATCTCTTGATTGATATCGGCGTAGTCGTCTGTGAACACGGCAGCGACGTGACGTTACCGGAACGAGTAGGACGATTTGAACGAATTAAAGAACAGCGATACTCAGATGTCATCACCATCAGTTTCTATGAGTACGCATCGGAGGAGTGACACGATGAAACGGATTGCGATTTGTCCGGGTAGCTTTGACCCCATCACGAACGGACATCTAGATATTATTGAACGAGCGGCGGCCATTTTTGACGAGGTCATAGTCGCCGTCCTTGAAAATTCAAGCAAGGCCCCATTGTTTGATGTGGAAGAACGACTGGGACTGATTCGAGACGTGACGACACATCTGCCAAACGTGTCGGCCGACGCGTTCGGTGGATTGCTTGTCGAGTATGCCGCAGAGCGGGAAGCGGCGACGATCGTCCGTGGGCTCCGTGCAGTCTCAGATTTCGAATACGAGCTTCAAATCGCATCAATTAACAAAAAGTTGAATGAGAACGTCGAGACGTTGTTCATGATGACGAATAGTCAATATTCGTTCCTCAGCTCGTCGATTGTCAAAGAAGTGGCGAAATATGGGGCGTCGGTCAGTGAGCTCGTACCGGAACAGGTTGAAATTGCCTTACGTAAAAAGTATCAAGTGAGTTCGGGACAATGAAATCGTTAAAGATCGGTCTCGGTTTACTCGTCACAGTTCTTCTCTTCCTGTTCGTCCCACTTCCTTACTACATCTCTTCACCCGGAGCGGCGACCTCAATTGAAGAGTTCCTGACCGTCCAGGGTGGCGAAAAAGAGGATGGGGAACTGATGATGGTGACGATCTCCCAACGCCGTGCGACTCCGTTTTGGTTAGTGGAAAGTTGGGTGACCCCGTTCACGGAAGCGAATTTATCCAGTCGCTATTTATATGATGGAGAGAGTGAGGCAGACTATGAACGTCGCCAACAATTATTGATGGACTCCTCTCAACAAGCGGCGGTTCAATACGCCTATCAGTTAGCAGATCAAGACGTGACGGTCGATTTCGAGGGGATTTATGTATCCGCACCGATTCCCGGGTCCCTTGCGGCCAATACGTTGAAACCGGGTGATGTCATCACGGCCATCGATGGGATGTCCTTTGCCACTCGCGTCGACTTTTTGAATCGCGTTTCGGAATTTGATGCGGGCGATGAAGTGGAGTTGACGATTGAACGAGACGGCGAAGAACGTGTCGTGCAAACGCTCATTCAGCCGATCGATCAAAGTGGGGATCGTGTCGGGATTGGAATCTATGAGCCGCTTCCCGTTCAAGAAATCACAGCTGATCCCGAAGTCGATGTCGCTTTGACGAATGTCGGTGGTCCGTCTGCAGGATTGATGTTCACGTTAGAAATCTATGATCAATTGACGCCAGGTGACTTGGCAAATGGAAAACGGATTGCCGGAACGGGGACGGTCGATGAGGAAGGGAATGTTGGACCTATCGGTGGTGCTTGGCAAAAGATAGTCGCCGCCGATGAGGAGAAAGCGGAAGTCTTCTTTGTGCCGGCCGGTTCGAACTATGAAGAGGCGCTGGAATCACGAGACCGTCTCGACAGTGACATTGAAGTCGTCCCTGTCAAGACGGTCGAGGATGCGATTCGTTATTTAGAAGAGATGAACTGAGGGCGTTGACGGTGCTCGATCAACGCGTCATCTTGAAGTGGGAGTCGATATGCTTCGGTGACACGAGCTTCGAAATCGAGCCGGGCATCGAACTTACTGACGAGTGGCACGTCATCCTTCACATCTCGTAACGCAAGTCTTCCGAGATCGTTGAAGGCGAGCGGTCTCACGTAAGGGACTTCGTCAAAGCGTGTCGGCGCCTCGTCTTTTAACCAGTGAAGCAGTACGGCGACGAACGCCCGCTGAATGGCGGTACGCGTGTAGCGGCGTGTCGACACGGCGGCAAGGGCACGTTCAAATGAAGGTTCGACTCCCGCCTGCTTAAGACGAGGTGCGAGAGAGGCATCAATTCCTACGAGCTCCATCATTGTGTGGAGTGGCAAGGTTCTCAGTTTGAATTGTAAGACGGGCCAATAGTGTTCCCAATGTGTCATCGGTCGTGTCCGAAACATCGCTTCAGTTGATGCCGGGACGGCACGAACTTCACCGATGTCTAAGTAATGAGCCCGAATGCCTGTCGCCGACATGACATCCATTAATGAAGGGTCATGATAATCAGCCCCGAGCCGTTTGACTGTATGTAACTGAATCGATTTTGCTGCTTTGGCGTAATGGTAGCCCAAAATGTTGTTTGGTCGTGTCAAATCAAACGAGGGATAGACGGTGCGAAAAGCTCGACTCGAAGCTTGCGCGGACGAGTGCCCTTCTTGTAGCGCTTTTTTTAGCGCCTCTTTATAACGTGGCGTCTCTTCGACATGTGAACGGGCTGCATGTAGGATTGCATCGATGTCCCCGCTCTCACTCCCGAACGATAGCGTCTGGCAACGGAGCTGTTCAGCAATCGAGACGGAGGCGCTAGCGAAACGGTCGGCGCGTTGGACCCCGTACTGGGTCGGTAGCTCGATGACTAGATCGATCGCACCGCTCTCGACGGCAGCCTTAGCCCGTTTCCACTTGTCGAACGAGGCGGGTTCGCCCCGTTGAGTGAACTGGGCACTCATGATGGCAATCATGACATCCGCTCCGGTTTCGTGACGTGCAGTTTGCGCTTGATAATAGTGCCCGTTGTGAAACGGGTTGTACTCTGCAATAATGGCCGTCTTTTGCATGATTTACTCCTTTGCATTGTCGTATGGATTGGTGTAAGATGAGTAAGTACGCTTTGGCAAAGCGCCGTCGTCAACTGATTTTAGTGTAAAGAAAAAACATTGACAAAACAAGTTGGCCTATCTATAATTCATATTGTTGCAATTGAGGTGATTCGGATGAAATGGTCTATTGCACAGCTACTTAAGCTCCGAAACCAGGGTGACGGTTTTACAATCGATGAGATGGTAGAACTACCAGAGCTGACTCAGCTCCATCCGGATATCCGTTCGATTCGCCCGGTGCATGTGCACGGGGATGCATCGTTCACATCTAATCAAGTTACATTCAATCTGAAGATTCAAGGTGACCTGACGTTGCCAGATGCGCGAACGTTAGAAGATGTCACTTATGAATTCGATATTGAATCGCTCGAGCCTTTCTTTTTGGAGAATGGGCGTTATACGGAGCAATTCGATGACGTGAATTTGCCAGAAGGAAATACGATCAGTCTTGTACCGATTGTAAAAGAGCTCATCATGTTAGACGTCCCGATGCAAGTTTACGGGAACGAAACAGACAAAACTCAGGTTGAAGGAGAAGGCTGGACGCTTACTGACGAACAGCCCGAAGCCCAACCAAAAATTGACCCGCGTTTCGCGGGACTAGCCGACCTGTTTTCGAAAAAAGAGAACGAGGAAGGTTAACTTATCAAGGAGGTGGACAACGATGGCAGTACCATTCCGTAGAACGTCGAAAACTCGCAAACGTCTTCGTCGTACTCACTTCAAACTCAACGTACCTGGTATGAACGAGTGCCCGAACTGTGGCGAAATGAAACTTTCACACCGTGTTTGCAAATCTTGCGGACATTACAACGGTAAAGAAGTAACAAGCAAATAATGCTTGAAGGAGTGACCTGTTCTCAGGTCGCTCCTTTTTTGTTTGTCATTTTTGGGTCATGGCGAAAAGATGTGGTAAACTTTTTGTGCGAAAATAGTTCGAATAGGAGGAGGACCATGATGAACTCCATCAAACGAATTGGTATCATCGGAAACGGAGCGGTCGGATTATTGATGGCATCTTTGCTCGCAAATGATTACGACGTGACGCTCTACGGAAGAAGCGGGTCATCTGATCCACTTGTCATCACACGGACCGGCGTGACGGAAGGGACGGCACGTGTGTCGTTACGTTCCAGTCAGACGCTTCAAGAAACAGACGAGGATCTCTTTTTTGTCACGACGAAAGCCCATCAAGTCGAAGAAGCGACGGCTCGCCTCTCGGGTAAAGTGCCCGTCTTTATTTGTTCGAATGGGATTGCCCATCTGGAATATGCGAAACGTCGAGGGTTTCATTTAGGTGTCGTCGAGCATGGGGTGACGAAGCGTGGTCATGAGGTTGAGCATCGTGGACTCGGACGGATTCGAATTGGAAGCACGTCGGGGCTCCATCCTCTATCATTTCAAGAGAGCCCACTTCACATCGTGTGGGAAGAAGAAATCGAGCAAGTCGTCATTGAAAAATTGTTTGCCAATGCCATCATCAATCCCATCACGGCGTTATGCCGGGTCTCGAACGGCGCGCTCGCCGGCTCACCATATCGTGAAATCGCACAATCGATTTACGATGAGTTGACGCCGTTGTTTGCGCAGCAAGTCTCGTATTCCTACATCGAAACGATTATCGAACGTACCGCACAGAATCGCTCCTCGATGCTGCGCGATCTTGAAGAAGGTCGGCCGACCGAGGTGGATGCAATTCTGAAACCGGTGATTGAAAAAGCCGAACAGATGCAGATTTCTCTCACTGTCATTCCGCTATTACATAAACTGATTCTAGGAGCGAGCGCATCGTGTTAGTGTATATCGTTTCATTTCCACTCATCTTATGGTTTATGGTGTATATGATACTTAGAAAAATTATGCCGAAATCAATCAACTCATTCAAGCTCGCATGCGATGCCGGGGTCATCCTTTGGTTTTATGCATGCAGCATTTTACTTGAGGCCATCGTCGGGACAGATATGTTGCTGTTATTGCTCGCAGCCTGCTGTGCGATTTTCCCGATCAACGCGATTTGGCAGCGGATTCGTTATGAGGAAGTGCTGTTCACGAAGATGTTCGTGCATGGCTGGCGGTTACTCTTCTTGCTACTTGTCCCGACCCACGCCATTTTATTCGCGATCGGTGTAGCCCAAGGCATGATTCGTTGATTGATTGAAAGGAAGTTGTTATACGTGAAGGTAGAAGCATTTGATGCGCTATATGCATCCACATCACCGATGATTCAAATCGATCATGGATATGGTCGCTGGCTCGATTATCGAGGGATGGATGAAATCGAGAAACGTGCCGAGGAGGTCTCAGGGCGCACCTATGAGCATCTGCCGGAGCTCGTCGAAATAATCAAGGGGCAACAAGAACAGTTCGGGGAACTTTCGGAAGAGTTGGAAGCAAACCTGGAGTTACTCGCTCAGCGAAAAGCGTACGTGATGGTGACGGGGCAACAGGTCGGCGTATACGGAGGACCTTTGTTTGCCGTATACAAACTATTAGCGGTCATCAAACGGGCGAAGCAGGCCGAAGCGAAATTAGGGAAACCGGTCCTTCCTGTTTTCTGGATGGCGACGGAAGATCATGACTTTGCTGAAATCAACCATGTCTTCACGACACAGGCGTTTTCGAGGACGTTGAAAAAAGATGCCTTGTCATCGTTACCGCTTGCAGGAAAAGCATCGGTAGGGGACTTAGAGTTCGAACGGGTAAAGCTCGAACTTGTTCAAATGGCGCAACGTCTGCTATTGAATGAAACAGAGACACCGTATACCTCGCATTTGTATCATGAGCTGATTGACCTCATTCAAGCGAGTCGTTCGTTCGCTCACTTTTTCGGTGGCATGATGCGGCGATTCGTCGGGTCTGACTTTTTGTTGTTTGACCCACACGCGAAAGACGTACGGGCTCTCGAACGCCCCATGTTCCGACGTCTCATCGAGCATCATGAAGCGCTTCATGAAGCGCTCGGTCATGCGTATGAAGAAGGGATGCCGTCGGTCGAATTGAACAAGGATGCGGCCCATCTGTTTTATCACGATGGAACGCGAGAGCTGCTCACAAAGGTCGATGGCGTGTTCACGACAAAGAGAGGGCATCGCTTCACTGAAGGCGAACTGCTCACAGAGATAGAGGCGCACCCGGAGCGTTTCTCAAATAACGTGGTCTCCCGTCCGCTCATGCAGGATTTCCTGTTCCCGACTCTTGGATACGTGGCAGGTCCCGGTGAAATTGCCTATTGGCTCCAGCTTCGACCGCTCTTCCACGAGATGGGATGGATGATGCCGCTTCTCTTGCCACGTCTTGGTGCGTTGATCGTGTCAAGAAATGATGAGAAGAAGCTTCGTCAAGAAAGCGTGACATTGGAGGAGTATATGAAGCAACCGCTCCCGGACCATGCATTTGACGATGAAGCGTTTGAAGAAAAGCTATATGCGTACCGAGCGCTTACGGAGGCCGTCAGTCATGAGGCAGGGAAACAAGGAAGACGATTTGAGGCGAAGTCGAGACATGTGCTCGAGCGATTGGCGGATGAGATGCGTGCCGAATCGAAGCGAGAACAATATCGCTTGAATGCGCGACGGATTCATCTATCGACCCGACTGTTTCCGATGGATGCCCCACAAGAGCGCATCCTCTCGATGGTTCCGATGCTAAATCGTCACGGACTAGACGTGTTTCAACGATTGAAACAGGCATATGAACAATCCGATGCGGAGCGATGTTTGTTCTATGTATAATCTTTTTTGGAGAGCTCTTGACATTTGTCAGGAGCTTTTTTTCGTTGTTACCTTTTTGTTTCCTCTTTTCACTAAAAACCTGTACGGACCTTGACATTTTTATGATAAAGTAAGTGTAATAAAACAGTTGAAATATGTAGGTTGAGAGGGTTTTTTGAATGTTTGAGCATGAAACGGTTTTAAAAATGGAGTCCATTGAGGGATTGAACATCAAACCAGATGGGGTATATGTCGATTGTACGTTAGGTGGAGCGGGTCATAGTGAAGAAATCGCAAAGCGTCTAACGACGGGTCAACTATATGCGTTCGACCAAGATGACGTCGCGCTCGCACATGCGAAAGAGCGATTGGCTCCTTATGAAGGCCGTGTGACGTTTATAAAGAGTAATTTCGTTCACTTGAAGGAAGAACTCGCCCAACGTGGTGTGACAAAAGTGGACGGTGTACTATTCGACCTAGGCGTCTCTTCGCCACAGCTAGATGAAGCGGAGCGCGGGTTCAGTTACAACTATGACGCACCGCTCGATATGAGGATGGACCGGTCTCGGGACTTTTCAGCCTATCATGTTGTGAATGAATGGTCGTTTGGAGAACTTGCTCGTATTTTCTTTACATACGGGGAGGAAAAGTTTTCAAAGCAAATCGCACGAAAGATTGAGCAAGCCCGTGCCGATAAACCGATTGAGACGACATTCGAGCTTGTCGACTTGATTAAAGAAGCGATTCCTGCACCAGCTAGACGAAAAGGTGGACACCCGGCGAAGCGGACGTTCCAAGCGATTCGAATCGCCGTCAATGACGAGTTGAACGTATTCGACCGCGCTGTTCAAGATGCGATTGATTTACTCGCAGTGAACGGACGCATCTGTGTCATCACGTTCCATTCGTTAGAAGACCGCATTTGTAAACAAGTGTTCAAAGAGCGTAGCCAGCATCCACCGTTACCACCGGGGTTGCCGGTCATTCCGAAAGAATTTGAACCGGAACTCAAACTCATCACCCGTAAGCCGATCGTGGCGAGTGAGGGAGAACTTGAAGATAACCGTCGTTCACGCTCCGCTAAGCTGAGAGTGGCCGAAAAACAAAAATAACCGAGAGTGTAGGAGGGATACCTGATGCCAGAAGCTGCCCGTAAGGCGTTGCAGCCTCAAGTAACACCGAATCGAAATCCGATTCCGCAAGAACGACCAATACCTGCTCCAAAACGACGCACGTTGACCTTGTTTGAATCGATCCTGTATCCAGTGATGATTGGTTCAGTGGTCATGTTCGGTGGCATCACGGTGTCGAAGCACAATGAAGCGTATAATATTATGCGTGATACAGCAGCCGTCAATCAGCAGGTCGACGGGGTCGCAAAAGAAAACGAAGAACTAAAGTATGAAATCGCCCAATTAAGCTCGCCCGAAAGAATTTATGCGATTGCCGAGAAGCTCGGAATGAAATTCAATGAAAAGAATGTCAAGGTGATTGATTGATGAATTCTTTAAAACAGAGTAAAAAAAGAGTGGCGTGGGTAGCGATTGTCTGCTTCACCCCGCTCTTTTTATTTTTTGTCGGATGGTTCCTTTATTTATCCGTCACCCATACGTACAAAGGGGAAAACATGCTCGCATTCGCGGAAGAGCAGCGCTGGAAGGCGGTCAGTACGCTAGAGGCGGAACGGGGCGAGGTGTATGATCGCTTCGGTCAACCGATTGCCATCAACATTCCGTCATACCGGCTCGTCGCCGTCTTGAAACTCGGCGGTGAACGGGTCGATGGGAAGACACTCATGCCCGATGAATTCGCCGAAGCGGCGAAGCAATTGTCGACCGTGCTTCCTATGACAGAAGCTGATTTATTGAAACGGCTTGAACAAAATGCCGACCTTGGGCAGATCGAGTTCGGTGTTCCCGGGCGTGATTTGACCGTAGAACAAAAAGAAGAGATTGAAGCATTCAATCTTAACGGCATCACGTTCGTCGAGGAACCGAAGCGCTATTATCCGAACAAAGTATTTGCATCCTCGGTGATCGGGTATGCGCAGAAGATTGACCAGAACGGTCGCATCGAACTCGTCGGCGAACTCGGGATTGAAAAGTCTCTGAACGATATTTTAAGTGAATCGTACGGTCTGTATCGATTTGAGAAAGATTTGGCGGGTCGTGAACTCGTATCGAGTGACGAGCAGTTGAAGATTGAACCGGAAGACGGGGCGGATGTCCAATTGACCATCGACCACCGAATCCAGCAGTTGCTCGAAACGAAGATGAATGAGTTGTATGAAGAGTATGAGCCGAAACATGCGACGGCCATCATCATGGACCCGAAAACAGGAGAGATCATTGCACTGTCGGATCGACCATCGTTTGACCCGAACACACGCGAGATTTCTTCATACAGTAACTTTTCTGTCTCGTCTCGATTTGAACCTGGGTCGACGATGAAGATCTTTACGCTTGCAGCAGCCATCAACGAGGGCGTGTATAACCCGAATGAGTTGTATGAATCCGGTTCGTACAAATATGGTAAGACGGTCTTCAATGATTACAACATTACGGGATGGGGTACCATTCCTATGGTAGAAGGCGTCTGGCATTCGTCGAACGTCGCATTCTCGATTTTAGCGAACGAACGACTTGGTCTCAGTCGATATGAAGATTACTTCAAAGCGTTCAAGTTTGATCAGCGGACAGGGATCGATTTGCCTGGAGAGGTCAATAGTCAATTCGATTTCGAAAGTCCGATGAACGTCTTGATCACGGCATGGGGACAATCGACAGCGGTCACACCGATGCAAATCTTGCAAGCGACATCGGCCATCGCGACAGATGGAACGATGAAGCAACCGCACGTCATCAAAAAAATCGTCAATAGCGAGACCGGCGAAACGATTCGGACGACCAATCCGAAAGAAGTCGGTCAACCGATCACGGCGGAAACGGCGAAAAAGACGCGTGAAGCGCTCGACGGTGTCGTCAATAGCGACGTGGGAACCGGGCAACTGTATGCGTTAGACAACTATCGCGTCGTCGGAAAGACCGGTACCGCCCAAATCGCCGAGAACGGAAAATATTTGAGCGGACAGTATATTCATTCGTTCGTCGGGATGGCTCCAGAAGACGATCCGGAACTTGTCATGTATATCGCAGTGGACAGACCGAACAGTGACTCGTCTACGACCGGTCCACGAATCATGGCGCCACTTTTCAAAGACGTGATGGATGTCGCGTTACGTTACCGGAGTGTCGAGCCTGAAAAACAAGAAAAAGCGGTCGAAGCCTCGACGAAGACAACGTCTTCTTATATCGGTCAAAACCGTGAAGAGGCAGTGAACGCATCGACGGAGAATTCCTTCAATCCGATCGTGTTAGGTGATGGAAACGAAGTGATCGCGCAGAGTCCTGTGAAAGGACAATCGTATGTCGTCGGTGAACGATTGTTGCTAAAAACGAGCGAGTCGTTTACGATGCCTACATTAAAAGGTTGGTCGTTACGTGACGTCAAACGTTTAGCGACCCTTTATCAATTAAATTTAGAAATCGACGGTACCGGATTTGTCACATCGCAATCGATTAGCAAAGGGAAACCGGTCAAAACAGGTGCCTCCTTGAAAGTGAAGTTGGAGACACCGTCGAATTAACGCACGAGATGAAGAGGGCTGCGGCTCTCTTTTCCTATGTAAGAGGAGGAAGTTTGTATGGAACAACTGACAGTTCAAAAATTAGCATCATGGTTTGGGATGGATCTACATGACGAGCGTCTCGTCGAACGGGTCGCCACAGATTCGAGAGATGCAAACGAGGCGGGCCTCTTCGTCCCAATCGTCGGGGCGCGAGTCGACGGCCATGACTACATCGAGGCGGCCGTTGAAAAAGGTGCGATTGTCACGTTCTGGGAAGAGGGTCGCCCTCAACCAGACAATCTGGTTGTCATCCCTGTGAAATCAACGGTCGAGGCATTGCAAACAGCAGCGGCCCGATATTTAGAAGAGATCAATCCGCTCGTCGTCGCCATTACGGGCTCGAATGGGAAGACGTCGACAAAAGACATGGTCGCTGTCGTGCTCGAGGAGAAGTTCAAGACGCATAAGACAGCCGGAAATTTCAACTCGGACGTCGGCTTACCACTTACCGTTCTCAGAATGCCGCGGGATACGGAAGTAGCCGTCCTCGAGATGGGAATGAACGGATTCGGTCAAATCGAGACGCTGTCAAAACTTGCTAAGCCGGATGTGGCGTTTGTGACGAATATCGGGGAGTCTCACGGTGAACAAGTCGGCGGGCGGACAGGTATCGCCAAGGCGAAACTTGAGATCAAGGCCGGTCTCAAAGCGGACGGTCGCTTGATCGTCGATGCGGATGAGCCACTTCTTTCTGGTCAAGGCTATCGCGTCGGATACGATGAGACGGCGGATGGGAAAATTGAAGTGATCGAAACGACGTTTGACGCATCGATCTTTAAATATAACGGTGACTTGTATGAACTGAAGGTGCTCGGTGCCCATCAGATTCGAAACGCAGCCTATGCGATTGCGTGTGGACTTGCGTTCGGTCTCGATCATGCGATGATTCAACGTGGCTTAGACCGAATCAAGTTGACGTCGATGCGAATGGAAAAACAGATGTTCGGGGAAGCACACCTCATTAACGATGCCTACAACGCGAGTCCGACGTCGATGATTGCAGCGATTGAGACGATCAAGTCGCTTGAAGGGTTCTCGAAGCGTGTGCTCGTCCTTGGAGATATGTACGAGTTAGGTGCCGACGAACAAATGCAACACGAACAAGTCGGTGGCGCCGTGACGTCTCCCGTGACCGATTGTATTCTCGTCGGCGACAAAGCAAAATGGATTGCCGATGGAATTCAAGATTCACGAGTGAACGTTAAAATGGTCCCGACGGTTGAGGAAGCGAAGGCGCTCCTTCATCATTATCAACGACCGGATACTGTGGTATTGTTAAAGGCATCTCGAGGACTGGCGCTTGAGCGTCTTGTTCAATAAATAGAGTAGTGAGGTAGCAACATGTTAATTAGTTTAATCGTATTAATCAGTTCATTATTAAGTGTCTTGATCGTGATGCCGCGAGCCATCCCGGCATTGCGTCAATTAAAGTTCGGACAAGAGATTCGTGACGAAGGTCCAGGTTGGCACCAGAAGAAGTCGGGCACACCGACGATGGGCGGAATCGTCATCCTGCTCGCCATTCTCGTCGGATTCATCGTATCCGTCATCTTCGGCGAAGCGGTCGCAGGATTCGGTACCCTTCTATTCGTTACGATGGCATTCGGTGTCATCGGTTTCTTGGATGACTACATCAAAGTCGTCAATAAACGAAACCTCGGATTGACGTCCCTTCAGAAGTTGATCGGTCAAATCGTGGTATCGGTATTGTTTGCATGGTTCTTGTCACTCGGAGGAGACCTCGATACATCAATCTCGATCCCGTTCACGTCGATTTCGTTCGATACTGGATGGTTCTATATCGCCATCGTCATCTTCTGGCTCGTCGGGTTCTCGAACGCTGTCAACTTGACGGATGGATTAGACGGACTCGTCTCGTTCTCGGCCATCCCGACGTTCACGTTCTTCGGGATTTACGCCCTTACACAAGATGAGCTTGGGATTGCTTGGTTCGCGTTTGCGGTCGTCGGTGCCTTGATCGGGTTCCTAGTCTTCAATAAGTATCCGGCTAAAATCTTCATGGGGGACACCGGTTCGCTCGCACTAGGCGGAGCCGTCGCTGGACTCGCTTTGATGTTGAAGCTCGAATTGCTTCTCGTCTTCGTCGGCATCATCTTCGTCATTGAGACGTTGAGCGTCATCTTGCAAGTCATCTCGTTTAAAACGACAGGGAAACGACTCTTCAAGATGAGTCCGATCCATCACCATTTCGAAATGGTCGGGTGGTCAGAGTGGCGCATCGTGCTCACGTTCGGTGGTATCAGTTTAATTACGGCAGGTTTATCATTACTACTCATGTAAAAGGGTGAGACAGATGGAAAAGCAATGGCACGGTAAAAAAGTTCTTGTCCTCGGTGCTGCGAAGAGCGGTATTGCGGCGGCGACATATCTGCATCATGCGGGAGCAGATGTGACGATCAATACGGGGAATATCCCTCCGGAAGACGAACAGGAAAAAATTCAGGCGCTCGGGATTCAATCGGTGTTTAACGAGCATCCCCTCGCTCTGTTGAATGAGACAGAGGTGATTGTCAAAAACCCAGGAATCCCGTATCAGATTCCATTGCTTCAGGAAGCGATGTCTCGTCATATCCCGATCTATACTGAAGTGGAACTTGCTTATTTAGCAACAGAGGCGGAATTTGTTGCCATCACTGGCTCAAATGGGAAAACGACAACCACGACACTCGTCTATGAATTGCTCAAAGGTGGGGAGCGTCCGGTGCATCTTGCGGGAAACATCGGATTCCCTGCGATTGAAGTGGCGTCTCAGGCGAAGGCGGGCGATTTGATTGTGATTGAATTGTCGAGTTTTCAATTGATGGGGATTGAGTCGTTTCATCCTCGCTCGGCGGCACTACTCAATCTATCAGAAGCTCATTTGGACTATCATGGGGATTTTGATGCGTATGCGGATGCAAAAGGAAACTTGTTCCGTCGAATGACGAATGCAGATCAAATCGTCGTGAAAGTGACAGATCCGGAAGTGATGAAACGTGTCCCGGGAGAGATTGAACCGACTACGTTCAGCTTTGACCGGGGTGACGCTTCTGTCGTCGATGGATGGGTCACGGTTCGTGGTGAAAAAATCATGCCGGTAAATGAGTTGGCATTAGGCGGGGCGCACAACGTGGAAAATGTATTGGCTGCACTACTCTTAGTGGAACCATTCGCTATTCCACGTACGCATATCGAACGTGTATTACGAAACTTCGGTGGCGTCGCGCATCGGACCGAGAGTCTCGGTGATGTGCTCGGACGTGCCGTCTACAATGATTCGAAAGCGACGAACAACGTGGCAGCGGAAGCGGCGTTACGTGGGTTTGACGCCCCAATCGTCTGGCTCTGTGGTGGTCTCGAGCGTGGTGCGGACTTATCTTCGCTCGCCCCAGCTCTCTCAAACGTAAAAGCTGTCGTCGCGTATGGTGAGACGAAAGAGCGTTTTAAAGAGCTCGGCGAGTCCCGACAGATTCCATCTTTCACCGTCGAGACGTTGGCAGATGCCGTTCCGCTCGCGTTTGAGCAATCCGAGACGGGAGACGTCATCTTACTCTCACCCGCTTGTGCTAGCTGGGATCAATTTAAAACGTTTGAAGAACGAGGCGAGCAGTTCGTTCAACTCGTCCGTTCATATGAGGAGGCGAACCGATGAAAATCATGATTTCTGGTGGTGGTACCGGTGGTCATATTTATCCAGCACTCGCATTGATTGAAACGCTAAAAAAACGTCACCCGGATTTACAGGTACAATATATCGGGACGGAGAATGGGTTAGAAGCCGATCTCGTACCGCGAGCCGGTGTCCCGTTCAAGTCGATTCAAATCGCAGGTCTGAAGCGTTCCCTTTCACTCGAGAACGTGAAGACAGCCTACTGGTTTTTGAAAGCCGTTCGGGCATTGAAAAAAGACATGGCGGCGTTTAAGCCGGACGTCGTGATTGGGACGGGTGGTTTCGTATCCGGCCCCGTCGTCTATACGGCACAACAGCTTGGGATCCCCACGATTCTGCATGAACAAAACAGTATCCCAGGATTAACTAACAAATTCTTATCGAAGAAAGCCGATCGGGTTGCCCTCTCGTTCAAAGGCTCAGATGTCCATTTCCCGGGTGCGAACGTTCGCTTGATTGGAAACCCGCGTGGTAGCGAAGTCTTGCAAACGGAAGTCGATGAAGCGTCCGTCCGCGAACAGTATCGTTTAGATGACCGTCCGATCGTCTTGGTGTATGGTGGGAGCCGCGGAGCCGAGGCCATCAACCGAGCGGTCGTGGAAGCGATCCCGTCGCTCTCAGAATTGCCAATCAACGTCCTTTACGTCACGGGGAAAGTGCATTTCGATGCGGTGTCGAAACAGGCGCCATCTTCTGACAATGTACACATCCATCCATACGTGTACGATATGCCATCTTTACTCGCCTGTACGTCACTCGTCATCTCACGAGCTGGCGCTTCGACGATTTCAGAATTGACCGCCCTTGGTTTACCGAGCATTTTGGTACCTAGTCCGTACGTGACAGCTGACCATCAAACGAAAAATGCTTCGGCCCTCGTCGAGAACGGGGCGGCCCTCCTTGTGAAAGAAGAGGCGTTGACGGGTGTTACGCTCGTAGAAGCGATTCGTCAAGCACTCGAACAGCGTGATGAGATGGCGAACGCATCGCGTGCACTCGGTTTCCCGGACGCGTCAGATGCATTGGCCGACCTGGTAGAAGAAGTCATTCAATAAAGGAGTAGAACCCGATGGAACCAAGCCAACAAACGGTACGTAGTCTCGAAGACCGTATTCCATACATGAAAAAACAACGGCGTAAAAAAGCGAACCGTCGGATGTTCTCTGTACTCTCACTGTTTGGAATTCTCATCCTACTCGTGGTCTACATGCAGACTTCGATGTCGAACGTGAAAGAAGTGAAGGTATCGGGTCTTTACTGGTTAGAAGAAACGTACGTGTTTCAGGACATGAAGCTCGATTCATCGACGAAGTTTGTCAGTCTGTCCCCAAACAAGATGAGTGAACAGATGGAAAAGTTGCCTGGTGTCAAACGGGTAGAAATCGATCGTTCTTGGTATAACAAGGTTCAAATCACCGTGACAGAAGAGAAAATGATCGCTTATGCGAAAGCGGAAAAAGGAGATGTCGTCGTGTTAGCCGACGGTTCACTCCATCCGACCGGAGCCATCACCGATCCACAAAAGCTAAAGGACGGACCACTCTTACGAGAGTTCAACACGGAAGAAGAACTCGAAAAGATCGCAAGTGAACTCGAGCGGGTCGATGATGCGACGCGGGCTCGTATGTCAGAAGTGATCTTATCAAAACGAAAAGATGAGCCGACGCGATACGAGATTTTTATGAACGATGGCAACACGTTACTCACACCGACATTGAAGTTAAGCGAGACCGTATCAAAGTATGGAGAAATTTATGAAAACATCCCGAAAGGTGAGCGTGGGACCGTCGTCATGGATGGTGGATTTTACTTTGTTCCATACAAGAAAACGAATGAATAATCAGTTATATTACAGTCCTTAGACAGATAAGGGCTGTTTTTTTGTCGTTTGTAAACGAATTGATAACGCGAAACCGCTTAAATTGTAGGATTCTACCTTTTCTCACTATCTTATTTGTTGTAAACTTAGACGTGAGATATCTTGTCGAAACCAACAATTTTTTTGGATATCTGTATATGTGTCAGGCAATTGGAACAGGAAAATTATAGAGCGGAGGTGTTTCCCTTTTGGAAGCGAATGGTTATGTGGCCGCATTAGATATTGGAACGTCAGAGATTAAGCTCGTCGTCGGTGAATTGCTCGGCGGAACGCTTAATATTTTGGCAGAAGGGTGTGCACCGTCTGCGGGTGTAAAACGTGGCGCTGTCGTAGACATCGATAAAACAGTCCAAGCGATCAAACAGGCCGTTGAGCACGCTGAGACATCGCTAGGAGATCAAATTCGATCTGTATACGTTGCCATCGAAGGGGAACATATCCAAATTGCCCCATGTCATGGAATTGCATCCGTGAAGCGGGAAGATCAAGAAATTACCGACGCAGACGTGATGGAAGTCATCAACTCGGCACAAGTGATGCGATTACCGGACGAGATGAGTGTCATCGATGTGATCCCATCTTCATTCACGGTTGATCAGCAAACCGGCGTTGTCGATCCACGGGGCATGTTAGGCTATCGACTTGAGATGCACGGGAAAATGGTGACCGGGTCGAAGACCATTTTACATAGTATTCGTCGTTCGATTGAACGGGCGGGATTACAACTCGAAGGTTTTATTCTAGGAAACCTTGCCCTCGGTATGAGCGCAGCTTCTGTAGATGAAATCGATTTAGGAATCGGGCTTGTCGATGTCGGACATGAAAAGACGACGGTCTCCGTATTTTATCGGGGAGATCTCGTCTACTCGTATATCCTCCCGGTCGGTGGAGATCATATGACGAGAGACTTGGTCTATAAACTCAATTGTAAATATCAAGACGCCAAAGTGGCGAAAGAAGAATATGGTCTCGCTCTTGAAGAAATGGCTGATGAGACAGAAGGTTTCTCCTACACGAACATCAATGGGGAAGTGGCGTTCGAACCACAGTCAGAAATTAGCTACGTTTTAGAAGCGAGAATAGAGGAAATGTTTACCCTTATGTTGAATAAGGTTCAAAAAGTAGGTGTTCCGATGCTGAATGGCGGATACTTACTTTGCGGTGGGGCAGCTGCTCTACCTGGTATTCAGGAGTTGGCGACTCGTATTATGGGCCAAAAGACGAGATTGTATCAACCATCGTCGATTGGTGTCAGACATCCAAAATACGCGACAGCCGTCGGCGTGTTGAAATATGTCTTGATGAGTGATCACCACGTTTCGAAATCTCAGCTTGAAAAACCGGAAGTTCGCCAGGAAACACTTCACAAGAAGCCGGAAGCGACCGATATTCATGAAGGAGAGAACGAATACGAGAGCGATCAAGAGTCGAAAAAAGGGTTTAGTCGTTTGATGGAAAAATTATTTGGCGTTTAAGCTGACGATGTAATACAACTTGGAAAATACGTAGGGGGATACCTGAATGATGTACTTTGATGAGGCGATTGACGCCGTAGCGAAAATTAAAGTAATTGGAGTCGGTGGCGGCGGGTCAAACGCCGTTAACCGCATGATTGAACATGGGGTACAAGGAGTCGAGTTCATCGCAGTCAACACGGATGCACAAGCGTTGAACATGTCGAAAGCCGACGTGAAGCTTCAGCTTGGTGCAAAATTGACACGTGGTCTCGGTGCAGGTGCGAACCCGGATATCGGTAAAAAAGCGGCTGAAGAAAGCCGCGAACAGTTGATTGAAGCACTTGACGGTGCGGACATGGTGTTCGTCACGGCTGGGATGGGTGGCGGAACCGGAACAGGTGCCGCTCCAGTCATCGCCGAGATTTCAAAAGAAATCGGCGCACTCACGGTCGGTGTCGTGACGAAACCGTTCATGTTCGAAGGACGGAAGCGTATGCAACACGCACAGCACGGCATTCAAGCGTTCAAAGAAAAAGTAGATACCCTCATTGTGATTCCGAACGATAAGCTCCTTGAAATCGTAGAACGCAACACACCGATGATCGAAGCGTTCCGTGAAGCGGATAACGTCCTCCGTCAAGGTGTACAGGGGATCACGGACTTGATTGCCATCCCGGGTCTCATTAACCTTGACTTCGCGGATGTGAAAACGATCATGACGGAGAAAGGGTCTGCCCTCATGGGTGTCGGTGTCGCGACAGGTGAAAACCGTGCCGTTGAAGCAGCGAAGAAAGCCATTTCGTCACCACTTCTCGAATCTTCAATCGAAGGTGCGAAAGGTGTCTTGATGAACATCACGGGTGGACTTAGCCTTAGCTTGTTCGAAGTGACAGAGGCGGCTCAAATCGTTCAAAGTGCGGCCGATGAAGAAGTGAACTTGATCTTCGGTTCGGTCATCAACGAAAACTTGAACGATGAGATCATCGTCACCGTGATTGCAACTGAATTCGCTGAAGAAGCACAAGGGACGAACCCGTTCCTTCAGCAGCCGAAAAAACAGCCTGAGGTTGAGAACAAGGAACCCCAACCAAAAGCAAATGAAGCGGCTCAACAAGACGAAGGGAACTTCCATCGCCCAGTGTATGGAGGAGACGTCCCAGACGAGACGATCAACATCCCTGCGTTTGTGAGACAACGCCGTAACTAAACAACTAGGGGTGCCGGTACTCGGCATCCCTTTTTCTAAAAGGAGAGACCGATGCAACTGCTACATACTTGGGAAACCGAAACAACCCGTTATCATGCTTACGTGACGACACGAACAGATGGACACAATGCGGGAAACGTCGGACTGCACGTGGGCGATGAAATCGACCGCGTCGTCGAAAATCGGCAACAGTTCTTTCAACAAGCCGGGCTCGCGTTAGAGGACTCCGTGTGGGCGGATCAAGTGCATGGCACAGCGGTCCAGGTCGTTGATTCGTCGGACAAAGGTAAGGGTGCGTTCCGATATGAAGAGGCGATCCCGAAAACAGACGGTCTTCTCACAACCGAAGACGCGCTACCGTTAGCCCTCGTCTTTGCTGACTGTGTGCCTCTCTTCTTCTGTGCGAAAGATCATGGGGTCATCGGCATCGCTCATGCCGGGTGGAAGGGGACGGTCGGAAACATCGTCAAGACGATGATGCAGACGTTTGCTGAGAAGGGAATCGAGGCGCCCGATGTGGACATGCTCGTCGGTCCGTCCATCTCAGGAGATGACTACGAGGTCGATGGTCGTGTCCTGCAGGCCGTCCGGGATGTTTCGCCGATTGCCTATGAACGGGCGGTGCGAAACGAGTCGGGAGACCACGCCCTCTTGTCCCTTCAAACCGTCAATGAAGTATTGGCAAAAGAACATGACACTGCGGTCATGCAATCGAATTTAACGACTGGCGCGGACAGCCCGTTTTTCTCCTATCGAGACGGAGAGACGAAACGTCGATTTGCGGCAGTCATCGTCAAGGAGCGGAAATCGTGAGTATTTCAGATAATGTAAAACAAGTTCAATCAATCATTTCATCACACGTTCAAGAAGTTGAGCCGACACTCATCGCCGTCACGAAATCCGTAGGCGTAGATGTGGCTAACGCTCTTTACGCAGAAGGAATTCGTGATTTCGGAGAAAACCGTCCGGATGCACTGCTCGAGAAAGTTGAAGGGATGCCGAAGGATGCCAGATTTCATTTTATCGGTACGTTACAGACGCGAAAAGTGAGACAAATCATTGATTACGTCGCGGCCATCCACTCTCTTGACCGGTTGTCTCTCGCAGCAGAGATTGACAAGCGCGCGAACGGGACAATCGATTGTTTCGTTCAAGTGAACACGTCAGGAGAAGATTCAAAACATGGTCTCGAAATAGAGGAAGTCGTGCCCTTCATCGAGAACTGTAAACAGTATCCTCATATTCGAATCATCGGGCTGATGACGATGGCACCGTTCACTGAAGAAGAGTCCGTTCTTCGTGAAACGTTCCGCCGTCTCCGTCATCTACGTGATGAAGTGAAGGCAAATGCGTATGACCACGCACCATGCACGGAGCTGTCGATGGGGATGTCAAACGATTATCCAATCGCGATTGAAGAAGGCGCATCGTTTGTTCGTATTGGTACCGTACTTGTGCAATAATATATCTTAAGGAGGAATCCGTTATGTCAATCAAAAACAAAATGAAAGATTTCTTTGGACTCGAAGAAGATCCGAACAGCACATATGAGGAAGAAGAGTATGCTGTCGCAAATGCAGCAGCTCCTTCTACAACCGAAACATCGGTCGTCAGACAGGATGATCGTCCAAAATCAGCGAACAATCTCGTGGCGTTAAATACGAAAAAGAAAGACCGTTCGAAAGTCGTATTGGCTGAGCCACGTGTGTTCGCTGAAGCGCAAGACATTAGCGATCATTTGAAAGAAAACCGTGCTGTCATCGTCAACCTTCAGCGCATGTCAAAAGAACAATCGCGTCAAGTCGTCAACTTCCTCTCAGGTGTCGTATACGCTCTCGAGGGATCGATGACTTCGATTGGACATAACACGATTCTGTGTACTCCGAACAACGTCGAATTGACTGGTTCAATCTCAAACTTGATCTCGGAGGATGAACTTCACAGTAAAGGGTGGTAACTGAATGGAAAACGTAATCCCTGCCTTAGGCAACACGTTGAGCGATCTACTTGGCATCTATAGTTGGGTCCTCATCGGCTATATCTTATTATCATGGTTCCCGAACGCACGCGAATCTAAATTTGGTCAAATCTTATCGTTTTTGTGTGAACCGTTCTTGGCACCGTTTCGCCGAATCATCCCGCCGATTGGTGGCATGCTCGATATCTCCCCAATCGTCGCGTTGTTCGTGCTTCGCATGGCACAAGCCGGAATCGCTGCGATCTTTGGGTGACGTATGAGCGTCTATGACCATTATCGACCAAGTGAACGCGCGTTCGTGGAACAAGTGCTCGACTGGGTACAACAAGTGGAGAATAGTTATGTGTTGAAATTGACGGATTTTCTAGATCCACGTGAACAACAAATCGTCAAACAGCTCGTCGGGAAACAACTTGTCATTCACGATGATGGCGGATTTGAAGGCGCGGAACGACGTCGATTGATTTTGGCGCCGGATTACTATGAACTCAATCCAGATGATTTCGAGATTGAGGTCCGTCGAATCGAGTATCCGACAAAATTCGTGGACTTGACGCATCGACAAGTGACAGGGACATTGCTGAACGCTGGACTGAAGCGCCAAAAGTTCGGTGACGTCGTTCTTGACGAGGAAATCGTACAATTTGCGACAACACGAGAAGCGGTCGGGTTCATCGAAATGAACCTCGAGCGTGTCGGAAAAGCAAAAGTCCGTATTTCCTCTGTGGCGAAAGAAGAGATTCTCGTCGTTCCAAAAACGGAGTGGGTAGAAGGCTTTGGCATCGTGTCCTCGTTACGATTTGATACGGTTGCAAGCGAGGTGCTCAACATCTCTCGGCAAAAAGCGCAGGCGCTCGTCAAACACGGCGACTGTAAAGTGAATCATAAAGTCATTGAAGACGCGAGCTTCATTCTTGAGCCGGATGATCTTTTATCCGTTCGTGGATATGGTCGTATCAAATTGATGGAGATTCTCGGATCGACCAAACGTGAAAAAATTAAAATCCAGTATGGCACCATACGTTGAATTTAGGAGGAAAGTCGAATGGCGTTGACACCGATTGATATTCATAATAAAGAATTCTCTTCCCGTTTTCGTGGGTACGACATCGATGAGGTCAATGAATTTTTAGATCAAATCATTAAAGAGTTTGAACTATTGATTCGTGAGAATCGACGGTATGAAGAACTTGTCAACGATATGCAAGCCCGCATTGACTACTTCTCCTCGATGGAAGATACGTTGAACAAGTCGATTATCGTCGCGCAAGAAGCAGCGGAAGAAGTGAAGAACAATGCTCAAAAAGAAGCGAGTCTCATCTTGAAACAAGCGGAACGTGAAGCGTACGCTCGTGAAGAAGAAGCGGCACGCAAAGAGCAACTTGCTGAACGGGAAGTCGTTCAGATGCTCAAGAAAGTCGAGTTGTATCGGACACGCTTCCGCGTCCTCGTCGATGCGCAAATGGAACTTCTCAACAGTACGGAATGGGAAACGATTGTCGGGGAACCGCCAGTGCAGACGGTTCTTGACGATAGAACAGAACTTGCGTATAATGACGACGAAGTCACACGTAATGAAGAACAACATGGATAAATGATCAACACGTTGAGTAGGACGCGTCGATCGAGTCATACCTACGAAGCGACTTAGGGACGGTGAGAGCCTAAGAGAAAGACTCGAATCGGTATCCCCTATGAGTCGTCACGCTGAACCAGAGTAAGCGTGACCGCCTGACCTCGTTATCGGTTACCGAGAGCGGTCTCATGAGAGTGAGACTAGTAGGGTGGTACCGCGAGTCAACCAACTCGTCCCTATCAGGGATGGGTTGGTTTTTTTTGTTTTCTAAAAAATGTTGATGGAGGAGTTTCGATGAACTACAAAGACACGCTATTAATGCCAAACACAGAATTCGCGATGCGTGGGAATTTACCAAAACGCGAACCGGCGATGCAAACGGAATGGGAAGATATGGACCTTTACAACAAGGTACAAGAAAAAAATGCTGGGAAACCACAATATATCTTACATGATGGACCTCCATATGCGAACGGCGACATACACATGGGACACGCGATGAACAAAGTATTGAAAGACATCATCGTTCGTTTCAAAGGGATGAACGGCTACCAGTCTCCAATGATTCCAGGATGGGACACGCACGGTCTTCCAATCGAGAACGCTCTTCAAAAAGCAGGCGTCAATCGTAAGGAAATGACGGTTGCGGAATTCCGCGAAAAGTGTGCAGAGTATGCGATGGAGCAAGTGAACTCGCAACGCGAGCAATTCAAACGTCTCGGTCTTCTCGCAGACTTTGAGAATCCATACATCACGCTCCTTCCTGAGTACGAGGCGGCGCAGATTCGCTTGTTCGGGTCGATGGCTGAGAAGGGTTACATCTACAAAGGGAAAAAACCAGTCTACTGGTCGCCGTCTTCTGAATCGGCACTCGCGGAAGCAGAGATTGAATATTACGATAAAAAATCACCAGCCATCTACGTGGCGTTCCGTGTCGTGGACGGTAAAGATACGTTGACGTCAGATGATCACTTCGTCATCTGGACGACAACGCCTTGGACAATCCCGGCGAACCTTGGGATTGCGGTGAGTGACGAGTTGACTTACACGCGTATCGAACATGAAGGAAAAGGCTATATCGTTGCGGAAACGCTCGTCGAAGAAGTGACGGCAGCGCTCGGGTGGACGGATTACACGGTGAGCGGGTCTTGGAACGGACGTGATTTCGAGTACATGACGGCTCAACATCCATTGTATGACCGGACGTCACTCGTCATCCTCGGCGACCACGTCACTGCGGATGCGACTGGACTCGTTCATACAGCACCTGGACACGGGGAAGACGACTATCGTGTCGGACAGGCTTACGGATTAGACGTCCTTTGCCCGGTGGATGACCGTGGCTACATGACAGACGAAGCCCCTGGTTTCGAAGGTCTCTTCTACGAAGATGCGAACAAACAAATCGGTATGAAACTTGAAGAGAATGGCTACTTGCTCAACTTGAAGTTCATCAAACACTCGTACCCGCATGACTGGCGTACGAAGAAGCCGGTCATCTTCCGTGCGACGCCACAATGGTTCGCATCGATCAAAGATTTCCGTGAAGACATGCTCCGTGAAATCGAGGAAGTGAACTGGGTCCCTGAATGGGGAATGACACGTCTTTACAACATGGTCCGTGACCGTGGAGACTGGGTCATCAGTCGTCAGCGTGCTTGGGGTGTTCCAATCCCAATCTTCTATGCGGAAGATGGAACGGAAATCATCACGAACGAGACGATCGACCACATCGCGAACTTGTTCCGTGAGCACGGGTCGAACGTTTGGTATGAGCGTGAAGCGAAAGACCTTCTTCCTGCAGGGTTCACTCACCCGAACAGCCCGAACGGAGAGTTCCGTAAAGAACTCGACATCATGGACGTCTGGTTCGATTCAGGTTCTTCACACGCTGGTGTATTAGAAGAACGCGAAAACCTTCGTCGTCCGGCAGACCTTTATCTTGAAGGATCGGACCAATATCGTGGTTGGTTCAACTCATCACTCTCGACTGCCGTTGCGACGACTGGGAAAGCACCGTACCGGAACGTCTTGAGTCACGGATTCGTCCTCGATGGGGACGGACGCAAAATGTCGAAATCGCTCGGTAACACGATTGCACCGAACGACCTCGTGAAGCAGTACGGCGCCGAAATCGTACGCCTCTGGGTCGCATCCGTCGACTATCAGTCTGACGTACGCGCGTCACACGATAACTTCAAACAAGTGTCAGAAGTTTACCGGAAGATGCGTAACACGATCCGCTTCTTACTCGGGAACTTGAACGGGTTCGAGCCATCGATGCGTGTCGCATTCGACGATATGCCGGAAGCGGACCGTTTCATGGCGACGAAGCTCAAACAACTGCAGACAAAAGTTGTCAAAGCATATGATGAGTTCGACTTTATGGCCGTGTACCACCTCGTTCATAACTTCTGTGTCAACGAGTTGTCTTCGTTCTACCTCGACTTCACAAAAGATATCCTGTATATCGAACGTGAAGACGATCTCCGTCGTCGTGCCGTTCAGACGGTCATGTACGATGCCGTCGTCCTCTTGACGAAACTATTGGCTCCAATCCTTCCACACACTGCCGATGAGGCATGGAAAGAAGTGCCTGGTAAGTCGGAAGCAAGCATCTTCTTGACGGATTTAGAAGAAGTAGCTACATTGACTGCTGACGAACAAGCGTTGCTTGAGAAATGGTCGAAATTCCTCGTCTTCCGTGACGATGTCCTCAAAGCGATCGAAATCGCACGTGGCGAGAAGTTGATCGGGAAACCGCTCGAGGCGAAGTTGATTCTCGCACCAAAAGCAGAGACTGCCGACTTGTTGAACACGATCGACAACGTCAGCCAACTGCTTCAAGTATCGCAAGTGGAGTGGGCTGAGACGGCAGACGTCGATTATGCGACGACGAAAATCACAGTCATGAAAGCAGATGGAGCCGCTTGTGCACGTTGTTGGACATACTCGACAGAGCTTGGACAAAACGAAGAGCATCCAGAGCTTTGCCCGCGCTGTGCATCAGTAATCGGTTAAGACGAACCGGAGTGGCGTCCCCACTCCGGTTTCTTAACGGCTTGAAAGGAGACGCATATGAAACGATATTATGGATTGGCGCTCATCTTGATTTTGATCGATCAACTCACAAAATGGGTGGTCGTTCAGACGATGACAATTGGTCAATCGATTGAAGTCATCCCGAACTTGTTATATTGGACGTCCTACCGCAACAAAGGAGCGGCTTGGGGGATGTTAGAAGGACAGATGGCGTTCTTCTTTATCATCACCATCCTCGTCGTTGCCGGACTCGTTTACTTCTTGCACAAAGAAGTGAACGGCTATCAGCTCCTCGGATATAGTGTCGGATTACTGTTGGCCGGTGCCATCGGTAACTTTATCGATCGCTTGTTCCGGGGCGAAGTCGTCGACTTTGTCGATACGTATCCGTTCGGATACAACTTCCCGATCTTTAACGTGGCCGATATGGCACTCACATTCGGTGTCATCTTGATGGTCATCGGGATTTTATTTGAAGAAAAATTACACAAAGAAAGGGGACAATCGTAATGGAATCGTATACTTTTGTCGCCGATGAAAAGGCAAGGATTGATAAGTGGGTCAGTGACCGTGGTGAATGGTCACGCTCGCAAGTACAGGAATGGATCAAGACGGGGGCCCTCCTCGTCAACGGTAGTGCCGTGAAAGCGAACTACAAGCTTCAAGTGGGGGATGAAGTAGAAGTGAATGTGCCGGAAGCGGTCGAACTCGAAGTGTTGCCTGAAGACATTCCGCTCGAGATCGTCTTTGAAGATGAAGACGTCATCGTCGTCAACAAGGCACGCGGGATGGTCGTTCACCCTGCAGCCGGTCACACGTCAGGGACGCTCGTCAATGCGCTACTTTATCATTGTGATGACCTCTCGGGCATCAACGGAGTCAAACGTCCCGGAATCGTCCATCGGATTGATAAGGACACGACGGGTCTTCTCATGGTCGCTAAAAATGACTTGGCTCATGAGTCGCTCGCGAGCCAGTTGAAAGACAAGACCATCAAACGGGAGTATATCGCACTCGTCCATGGTGAACTCGTTCACGAACTCGGAACGATTGAAGCTCCGATCGGTCGTGATACGAATGATCGTCAGCGTATGACCGTGACGGACCGGAACGCAAAAGAAGCCGTGACACACTTCCGTTTACTCGAACGTTATAAAGATTTCACGCTCGTGGAGTGTAAATTAGAGACGGGACGCACGCACCAGATCCGTGTACACATGCGTTATATCGGTCATCCGCTCGCCGGTGACCCGAAATATGGTCCACGCCGCACGATTGATTTAGGCGGTCAAGCGCTCCATGCAGCAACGCTCGGGTTCCACCATCCTCGTACGAAAGAATGGATGGAGTTTGAGGCCCCATTACCAGAAGACTTCAATGCGGAACTCGCAAAATTGGATAAAATCGAGAAAACTCGTTGACTTCTGTCACGTTCCGATTTATAGTCTAGGAAGCATAACACCTTTAAACCCAGTCCAGAGAGGCTGTGAAAGGATTGTGACCGCGGTCACATGTACGTCAATTCAACCCCGGCAGTCGTATGCCGTTTTTGATGAAGACTCCCTTTCCAGCCGGATGAGGGAGTCTTCTTTTTTACTGAAGTTTGGAAGGAGGAATCACGTGAAACAATCAGTCATTTTAGATGAGTCAGCCATCCGTCGTGCCTTGACCCGAATCGCACACGAGATTATCGAGCGAAACAAAGGAATCGATGACGTCGTCCTCGTCGGAATCAAGACGAGAGGCGAGACGCTCGCTGACCGACTCGCTCGCCGAATCGAGGAGATTGAAGGCAAGCCGGTCGCACTCGGCAATCTCGATATCACGCTTTACCGGGATGACTTATCGAAGAAGTCGTTAGACCCTGAAGTCAAAGCGACAGAGCTACCCCATGATATCAATGGAAAGACGGTCGTCCTCGTCGACGACGTCCTCTATACCGGTCGAACAGTTCGTGCCGCAATGGACGCGCTTGTCGACCATGGTCGTCCGGATTATATCCAACTCGCTGTCTTGATTGACCGAGGCCATCGGGAACTCCCGATTCGACCAGATTTTATCGGAAAGAACGTTCCGACGTCCAAGTCCGAGCAAGTCGTTGTCCGACTCAGTGAAGTCGACACGGCGGATGAAGTCACGATCCATCAGCAATAAACGCATACCTTTAAGGTGGTCCAGAGAGGCCAGGAAGGAGAATTCAATATGAAACAACCTGTTCTACACATCCACGAGCGTCCAGCTCACTTTCCACAATGGCTATTATTCAGCCTTCAACACGTCTTCGCCATGTTCGGAGCGACGATTTTAGTCCCGATTTTGACAGGATTAAATACATCGGTCGCTCTCGTCGCTTCCGGCGTGGCCACGCTCTCATTCTTAGCGATTACACGCTTCAAAGTCCCAACATACTTAGGTTCAAGTTTTGCCTACATCGCCCCAATCATAGCGGTCAGCCAGCAATGGGGTGTCGAAGCCGCACTCTTCGGCGGAATCGTCGCCGGGTCTGTATACGGGGTCGTTTCCTTGATCATCTATAAGACGGGCGTCAACTGGTTGCTCCGATTGCTCCCACCGGTCGTCGTCGGACCGGTCATCATGGTCATCGGACTCTCGCTCGCACCGGTCGCCATCGACATGTCGATGAATCAAGATGGTGCCTATAACGGAACGTTCATGACGATTGCCCTGCTTACACTTGGAATCACGATGCTCGCCATGACGAAGCTGAAAGGCGTTTGGGGTGCCGTCCCGATCCTCTTTGGAATCGTTGGAGGATACGCAGTCGCAGCCGCATTTGGCATCATCGATTACTCGCCGATTCAACAAGCCAGCCTGTTCCAACTTCCTGACTTCACGATGGTGTTCGTCGACTACATGCCGATGTGGCAAGTCGGGGCCCTTCTCGCCATCGTTCCGGTCGCGCTCGTCACGATGACGGAGCACATCGGAGATCAAATGGTCACGTCGAAAATCATCGGACGAGAGACGATGAAAGACCCAGGTCTCCATCGCACGCTACTCGGAGACGGAGTAGGAAAAGCCGTTGCCTCTGCACTCGGTGGACCACCATGTACGACTTACGGTGAGAACAACGGCGTCATGGCCATCACACGAGTCTACAGTGTCTACGTCATCGCTGGCGCAGCACTCATGGCCATCAGCTTCGGATTCCTCGGTCACATTGAAGCGTTCATCTCGACCATCCCGAACCCGGTCAAAGGTGGAATCTCGATCCTCTTGTTCGGTGTCATCGCGTCGAACGGATTACGGACGATGGTGGAGAGCAAAGTCGACTTGGCAGAAAAGCGCAACTTGATTATCTCATCGGTCATCCTCGTCATCGGACTCGGTGGTGCGATGGTTCAAATCGGGAGCTTCCCGGTACAAGGCATGGCGCTTGCGACGGTCGTCGGTATTTTGTTGAACGCGATCTTACCGCATGAAGAAGACGATACAGCAGTCGAAGTCAACACAACTGAAGAAACGAAACAAGCAAGTAACTTTTAATTCGATCCCGTGAGGTCGGCAAAGTGAAGGCTCGTTTATTTGGGTGTACCCTGCCCAGATAAAGGCGTCCCTTCACATCGGTGAAGAGGCGCCTTTTCTCTTTGCCTCTAATAAAAGGAGGAGACGAACATGAATACGATGCAAACAAACGTGAAACCGGTCAAACACTTCGTCAGTTTGGACACACTTTCCCTTGAGGAGATCATGAGCATGATTGAAGAATCATTGCGCTACAAGCAAGGTGACCTCCCCCCACTATTTGATGGGAAAACGGTCGCAAACCTGTTCTTTGAAAACTCGACGCGTACGAAAAATTCGTTTCAAATGGCCGAGCGCCACTTGAACATGCAAGAGATTCCGTTCGATGTGACGACGTCATCGGTCACGAAAGGGGAGACGCTCTACGATACGTGTAAAACGCTCGAAGCCATCGGCGTGGACGCGCTCGTCATTCGACATCCGGAAGCAGGCTATTATCACGAACTTGTGGAGAAGTTGAATATCCCAGTGTTGAACGGAGGGGACGGGAGCGGGGAACATCCATCCCAATCATTGCTCGATCTCGTCACCATCTTTGAAGAGTTCGGAACGTTCCAAGGATTGAACGTCGCCATCTGTGGTGACCTCGTCCATAGTCGGGTCGCCCGCTCGAACGCAAGCGTCTTGAAGCGCCTCGGAGCAAACGTGGTCGGTTGTAGTCCTGCCTCTTGGTGGGATGACTCGATGGGGCTAGAGCGAAAAGAACTCGATGACATCCTAGGCGAATGTGACGTCATCATGTTGCTCCGTGTACAACACGAGCGCCATATCATGGGAGACGTCTTCTCGAAAGAAGCGTATCACACACAGTTCGGTTTGACGGTCGAACGCGTTGAGCGAATGAAAGCAGGCGCCATCATCATGCACCCGGCTCCGGTCAATCGGGATGTAGAGATTGCCGGAAGTCTGATCGAACATGAACGGTCACGCATCTTCCCACAAATGAAGAATGGGGTGTACGCCCGGATGAGCATCTTAAATCGAGCATTAGGAGGACAACAATGATACTTCAAAACGCGACATGGTATGACAAGGGAACGAAGCGCACGACAAACATTCACGTGAAAGACGGAAAGATCGAATCACTCGACTATAAAGGGGAGACCGCGGGACGAGAAATCCTCGATGCGACAGGTTATCTGCTCGCACCAGGACTCGTCGATGTCCACGTCCACTTGCGTGAACCAGGTGGCGAGGCGAAAGAGACGATTCGGACGGGAACGATGGCTGCCGCGGCAGGCGGGTTCACGACCATCTGCTCGATGCCGAACACGAGACCGGTTCCAGACAATCGCGAAACAATGGACGTCCTCCTTCAAAAAATCGAACAAGACGCGGTCGTACGCGTCCTGCCTTACGCCGCTATCACGAAACGACAGCTCGGTGAAGAACAGGTCGACATGGAATCGCTCGCAGATGCCTTCGCCTTTACGGATGACGGGGTCGGTGTCCAATCGGCGGCGATGATGCGACAAGCCATGCGTGAAGCGAAACGATTGAACAAAGCAGTCGTCGCCCACTGTGAGGACAATACGTTGAAGGCCGGATCGGTCCACGAGGGCAAATTCAGTGAGGCGCATGGCATTCAAGGAATTCCGAGCCTTGCGGAGAGCATCCATATCGCTCGCGACGTGTTGATCGCTGAAGAGACTGGATGTCATTATCATGTCTGTCACGTCTCATCCCGCCAATCGGTTCGTGTCATTCGGGATGCGAAACGAGCCGGCATTCACGTGACTGCAGAAGTGACGCCGCATCATCTCGTCTTGAGTGAGGATGATATTCCGGGACTCGATGCAAACTTCAAGATGAATCCACCGCTACGAAGTGAGGATGATCGACAGGCCCTCCTTGAGGGATTATTTGACGGGACGATCGATATGATCGCGACGGACCATGCTCCCCATACAGCAGAAGAAAAGGCACAAGGGATAGAGCGGGCTCCGTTTGGGATTACCGGTTTCGAGACGGCTCTTCCACTTCTCTACACGACATTCGTGAAGACAGGCATCATGGAGGAGTATCAGTTGCTCGACTGGATGACGAAACGTCCGAGCGACGTATTCGGTTTATCAAGAGGGGAACTGAAAGTTGGGACGGATGCGGACCTGATTCTCATCGATACGGAAACGTTTCGGACGGTCGATCCTACGACATTTTATTCAAAAGGAAAGAATACACCGTTCGCAGGGGAAAAGCTTGTCGGATGGCCGGTCATGACGATGGTCGGTGGCGAAATTGTATATAAGGGGCGATTTGATGAAACGAACATTATGGCTTGAAGATGGAATGAAATTTGTCGGTAAAGGATTCGGGGCACCGGCTGATACGATGGGGGAAGTCGTCTTCCAGACAGGAATGACAGGATACCAAGAAATCTTATCGGATCCATCATACTGCGACCAAATGATTGTACTGACGAACCCATTGATCGGGAACTATGGCGTCAATCGTGAGGATTTTGAAACGACGATTCCGATGGCAAAAGCGTTGATTGTAAAAGAAGTATGCGATACGCCTTCGAACTTCCGTTCAACGGCGACACTCGATGCGACACTCACCCGCTTCGGCATTCCGGGGCTCTCGGATATCGATACACGGATGTTGACACGTCATTTACGAGCGAAAGGGGTCATGCGCGGTGTCCTCATCGATGGAGAGTTGACGTGGGACGAGGTACGGGTCCGCTTTGATGAAGAATCGCCGAACGATCAAGTCGCACGCGTATCGACGAAGCGGACATATGTGAGTACGGGAACCGGCCCTCGCATCGCTTTGATCGACTTCGGGGCGAAACTTGGAATCATGCGCGAGTTGATGAAACGAGATTGTGAGGTCGTCGTCTTCCCGCACGATGTGACGGCAGAGGACGTATTACGGTATGAGCCGGACGGTATCATGTTGTCAAATGGACCAGGAGATCCGAAAGACGTTCCGACCGCACTGCCGCTCATCGAGCAATTGATGCCGACGACACCGATGTTCGGAATTTGTCTCGGTCACCAGCTGATTGCTCTCGCAAACGGTGCGAACACCTTCAAGCTTCCGTTCGGACATCGTGGCGCGAATCATCCGGTGCTCGAGCTTGAGACTGGTGCCGTGACCATCACTTCTCAAAACCATGGATATGCGGTTGAGGAAACGTCACTGCTCGATACACCGCTCATCGTCACACACCGTGCGGTCAATGACGGAACGATCGAAGGGGTAAGACATCTCCATCACCCGACCTTCTCGGTACAGTATCATCCGGAGGCAGCACCGGGACCGTTTGACGCCAACGACTTATTTGACCGATTCATGCAACTCGTACAAGAAAACAAACAGAAAGTAGGAATTTGACATGCCAAAACGACCAGATATTCAGAAAATCCTCGTAATCGGATCAGGACCGATTGTAATCGGACAAGCAGCGGAGTTTGATTATGCTGGTACACAGGCATGTCTTGCCTTGAAAGAAGAAGGCTACGAAGTCATCCTCGTCAACTCGAATCCGGCCACCATCATGACGGATCCGACGACGGCGGACCGTGTCTATATCGAACCGCTCGAACCAGAATTCGTCGAGCGAATCATCCGGCAGGAACGTCCGGATGCACTCCTTGCCACGCTTGGCGGGCAGACAGGTTTGAACTTGGCTTTTGAACTCGACAAGCGGGGCGTCTTGCGAGATTGTGGCGTGGAGCTACTCGGGACGAAACTGTCTGCAATCGTTCAAGCGGAAGACCGGGAACAGTTCCGTAACTTGATGTTCGAACTTGGTCACGGCGTACCTGAAAGTGAGATCGTCCATACGCTCGAGTCTGCTTGGGGATTTGCGGAACGGATCGGGTACCCGATCATCATCCGACCTGCGTACACGCTCGGGGGAACCGGTGGCGGGATTGCCCATGACCGGGAATCGTTCGAGCAAATCGTTGAATCTGGATTAAAGGCGAGTCCTGTGACGCAAGTCTTGCTCGAGAAATCGATTGCCGGGATGAAAGAAGTCGAGTTCGAGGTCATGCGTGACTCGAGTGACCAAGCCATCATCGTCTGTGCGATGGAAAACTTTGATCCGGTCGGAGTCCACACCGGTGACTCCATCGTATTCGCCCCTACGCAGACGCTGTCAGATCGGGATTATCAGATGCTTCGGAGCGTCTCGCTCGATATCATTCGGGCACTCGGAATCGAGGGTGGATGTAACATCCAATTCGCACTCGACCCAGACAGTTTCACGTACTACGTCATCGAAGTGAATCCACGTGTTTCACGGAGTTCAGCGCTCGCATCAAAAGCGACAGGCTATCCGATTGCCAAGCTTGCTGCGAAAGTCGCTGTCGGTTACAAGTTGTCAGAACTAAAAAACCCGGTCACCGAGACGAGCTACGCCTCGTTCGAACCGGCGCTCGATTACGTCGTCGCTAAAATCCCACGCTTCGCCTTCGATAAGTTTGAGTCCGCGGATCGCCGCTTAGGCACACAAATGAAGGCGACGGGTGAGGTCATGGCCATCGGTCGGAATTTAGAAGAGGCTTTGCTAAAAGCCGTTCGCTCGCTCGAGCTGGGGATGGAAGAACTCCACCTTCCACAACTTTCTGCATTAGACACAGAACAGCTCGAGCATGGACTCATTCATCCGACAGACGAGCGTCTGTTCATCGTCTATGAGGCCCTTCGTCGCGGATACTCGGTAGAAACGCTACACCAACTGACAAAAATCGATCGATTCTACTTACAGAAATTAAACCGGATCTGGCAAGCTGAGCAACAACTGATTAAGGAACCGTTGACATCAGAACGTCTGCTGGAGGTGAAACGTCTAGGGTTCAGTGATGTGGCAATCGCGCGTATGCTGTCGATGGATACGGAAGCGGTTCGCACGAAACGGAAAGAATGGAACATTCGTCCCGTCTATAAGATGGTCGATACGTGCGCAGCCGAGTTCGCATCGGAGACACCGTACTTCTACGGGACGTATGAAGTGGAGAACGAAGCGGTGAAGACAGACCGGGAGTCCATCCTCGTCCTCGGATCAGGTCCGATTCGAATCGGACAAGGTGTCGAGTTCGACTATGCGACCGTCCACTCGATCGATACGATTCGCGATGCTGGATACGAAGCCATCATCATCAACAACAACCCGGAAACGGTCTCGACGGACTTCTCCATCTCCGATCGGTTGTACTTCGAGCCGTTGACGACAGAAGACGTGTTGGAGGTCATCGAGAACGAGAACCCGCTAGGTGTCATCGTCCAATTCGGTGGACAGACTGCCATCAACTTGGCGGCATCGCTAGAAGCGAACGGCGTGAAAATTCTTGGGACGACCCTCGAAGATATCGACCGTGCCGAAGACCGGAAGGCGTTCGAAGCCACATTGTCAGCGGAACGATTGGCTCAACCACCTGGGAAGACGGCGACAAATGTGGAAGAGGCCGTCGCTTGTGCGAACGAGCTCGGCTATCCGGTACTCGTCCGACCATCGTACGTGCTCGGCGGACGAGCGATGGAAATCGTATATGAACAGTCTGAGCTTGAGCGGTACATGCGACATGCGGTCATCGCCTCAAAAGATCGACCGGTTCTCATCGATCGCTACTTAACGGGGATTGAGATTGAAGTCGATGCCATCTGTGACGGGACGGACGTCTATATCCCGGGGATCATGGAGCATATCGAACGTGCCGGCGTACACTCAGGTGATTCGATTGCCGTCTATCCGCCGCAACGACTCAGTGAAGAACTGAAACAAAAAGTCGTCGATTATACGATCAAGTTGGCGAAAGCGTTCCGCATCAAAGGTCTGCTCAACATCCAGTTCGTCTATGCGGATGACTTGTATGTCATCGAGGTGAACCCACGTGCGAGCCGGACGGTCCCATTCATCTCGAAAGTGACGGGGTTACCGGTCGCACGAATTGCTACGCAAACGATTCTTGGGACGAGTTTGAAAGAACTCGGTCTTGGGACAGGCATTCATCCTGAGTCGGACAGTATCTCGGTCAAAGTACCGGTCTTCTCGTTCGCGAAATTGAAAGAAGTAGACCCATCGCTCGGACCTGAGATGAAGTCGACAGGGGAGGTCATGGCGACAGATCGCACGCTCGAAAAAGCACTCTATAAAGGGCTTGTCGCAGCAGGGATGAACATCGCCTTGAAAGGGAACGTGCTCATGACGATTGCCGACCATGACAAGGATGAGGCCATCGCCTTGGCGAAACGTTTCGACCGCCTCGGTTTCCGACTCATGGCAACGAGTGGGACGGCTGATTGTCTCGAAGCGGAACAGATGCGTGTTCGTCGAGTCGGGAAAATTCAAGAAGATGGTGAGACGATGCTCAGTGTGATCGAGCGAGGAGACGTCGACTTGATCATCAATACAACGAGTCGCGACGCACTCGTCACGAAAGACGGGTTCTTGATTCGAAGAACGGCCGCCGAGCAGGGCACGCTTTGCCTTACCTCGCTCGATACAGTCGAAGCGTTGTTACAAGTCATTGAAAGCCTGTCGTTCCAAACGGTCAGCATCCCGGCATTCACAACGTTCGGGGTGATGGTATGAGACATGACGTGACGATTGTCAGCAATCGACAAATCGCCAAAGCGACGATGGAAATGAAAGTCCGTTGCCCTGGGGTGGAAATCGCCCCTGGGACGTTCTTTCATATCAAGACGTCCGGTCTGTTACGTCGACCGTTATCGGTGGCGAACGTCGAGGGGGACGAAATTACATTCTTATATAAAGTGATTGGGGAAGGGACAACTGAGCTATCGGGGAAACGCGTCGGGGACACACTAGACGTCCTTGGTCCGCTCGGGAACGGTTTCCCCCTAGCGCAACATGGAAAGCGGGTCGTCCTGGTCGGAGGAGGAATTGGGGTCCCACCTCTTTACTACGTCAGACGCCGACTCCATGAGATGGGGATTGAAACGATTGCAATTCTCGGGTTTGATTCAAAAGAAAGCGTCTTTTATGAAGATGCTTTTCGTGAACTGGGGGAGACGATCATCACGACAGTAGACGGTAGTCACGGGGAGTCTGGCTTTGTCACTGGCCCCCTCGCACGCATCGAGGCGGATGTCTTGCTCAGCTGTGGTCCGGAAGCGATGTTAAAGGCAGTCGCCACTTCGCCCATTCCTGAACGATATCTCTCAATCGAGAATCGGATGGGTTGTGGCATCGGTGCTTGTTTTGCCTGTGTCTGTCAAGCACCGGGGGGCTATGTGAAAGTCTGTAGTGACGGTCCGGTATTCAATGCGGAAGAGGTGCTGTTATGAGATTGAATGTCGAGTTACCAGGTCTTCGTTTAAAAAACCCAATTATTCCGGCTTCCGGATGTTTCGGATTTGGAGAAGAATTCGCGAAACTGTATGACCTCTCCATCTTAGGAGGCATCATGATCAAAGCAGCGACGGAGGAATCGAGATTCGGAAATCCGACCCCACGTGTCGCCGAGACGGCACAGGGCATGCTCAACGCGATCGGACTTCAAAATCCAGGTGTCGATGCGATCATCGAAGAAAAATTACCATTCCTCTCAACGTTCGACACGGAGATCATCGCCAACGTTGCCGGTTCGACGCCAGATGAATACGTGGAAGTCGCCCGTCGAATCAGCGCCGACCCGACGATTAAAGCCATCGAATTGAACATCTCATGCCCGAACGTGAAATGTGGGGGCATGCAGTTCGGGACGGACCCGGTAATGGCCGCAGAACTCACGCGACTCGTCAAAGCGGCTTCGAGTAAGCCGGTCTATGTCAAACTGTCTCCGAACGTCACGTCGATCACGGACATGGCGCGAGCTGTCGAGGCGGCCGGCGCGGACGGCTTGACGATGATCAACACACTCGTTGGGATGCGAATCGATATCGAGACAGGACGACCGATTTTAGCGAACCGAATCGGTGGGTTATCTGGTCCGGCCATCAAACCGGTGGCGGTCCGGATGGTATATGAAGTCGCGCAAGCGGTCAACATACCGATTATCGCTATGGGCGGGGTTCGCACGGTCGACGATGTGCTTGAGTTCATTTACGCCGGGGCGTCTGCCGTTGCTGTTGGGACGGCAAACTTTGAAAATCCATACGTCTGCCAGGAAATCATCGAAGCGTTACCGGCACGACTCGATTTACTCGGAATCGAACATATTTTGGATGTGAGGGGGAAGGCCTATGCGCAACTTGTATCTCGCCCTTGACGTGGAAACGCGGGACGAAGCGTTTCATTTGTTGAAACGATTTTCAAACCGACCGGCTGTTAAAGTCGGGATGGAACTCTTTTATCGGGAAGGCGCACGCTTTGTCGAAGAATTGGTCGACGGGGGGTATCCGGTCTTTCTCGATGTGAAAGTACACGATATCCCGGAGACGGCACGCCGTACGATGAGACAAATCGGAAAACTCGGGGTGGCTGTGACGAATGTCCACACATTAGGTGGCGAAAAGATGATGCGCTATGCGTTAGACGGGTTACGCCAAGAGAATGATACGACTCGATTGATTGGGGTCACACAGTTGACGTCGACAGATGAGCGCATGATGCAGATAGAGCTCGGGATTGCCGGACGACTCGACCAAGCCGTTCTCAGACAAGCGACACTTGCGAAGCAGGCGGGACTTGACGGAGTGGTCGCATCCGTTCAGGAAGCGAAAGCGATTCATCAGAAACTCGGGGACACGTTCATGACGGTCACGCCGGGCATCCGACTCGGTGGAACCGAGGATGATCAAGTCCGTATCGCGACGCCGCATGAAGCGAGACTGGCGGGTGTTCACTCAATCGTCGTCGGTCGACCGATTACACGTGCGACTGATCCGATGGCCATGTACGACCAATTTATGAAGGAATGGGGACAAATGAATGAAACAAATCGCTGAGGCACTTTTACAGATTGAAGCCGTCACACTATCACCGACTGAGCCGTATACATGGTCGAGCGGATTGAAGAGTCCAATCTACTGCGACAATCGACTTACACTCAGTTTTCCGAATGTGCGTCAAGTCATTGTCGATGGATTGGTGAAGTCAGTGAATCCGACTGAAGTCGATGTGATTGCAGGGACGGCCACGGCAGGGATCCCTCACGGGGCATTGCTCGCTGACCGACTCGGTCTCCCGTTCATTTATGTCCGGTCGAGTGCAAAAGGGCATGGGAAAGGTAATCAAATTGAAGGGAAACTCGAGGCAGGCGCTCGAGTGCTCGTCATCGAGGATTTATTGTCGACAGGGATGTCGAGTATCGATGCTGCCCAAGCGATACGTGAGGCGGGCGGTGAAGTCACTCGAATTCAAGCCATCTTCTCGTACGGATTACCAGTTCTCGAGAAGAATCTAGCCGATGCAAATCTGTCGGCGACGTCGTTGACGACGTTCTCAGAATTAATTGAAGTGGCCGAAAATACGGGCGTCCTCAACCGTTCGGAGCTCGATTCGCTTCGTGACTGGCAAGAAGACCCTCGTGCCTGGAGCGACCTCGTCACCTCTTAAGAATCCACCTTCGGGCGGATTCTTTTTCGATTCGGCATATGTCATACTTCATGGTAAAATAACGGAAGTGATTCGAAAAGGAGAGGCATATGGCGTATTCAAGAAGCAAAGAGAAGACATGGAACGCACGATTTCGTGCAATTCCAAAACATCGTAAAATCGCCTTCGGTCTCGTCTTGACCATCATCCCAGCGCTCTTTTTTGTGAATTTATTTGTATTCAGTCATCTATTAGCGCTAGGAGACCAGTATGAAGACCGATATCAAATGAAGAAATTGCGACTCGAAACAGACCATGGGAACGTGGAATTTGTTCGTAGTCCAAATGAAAAGGTACAGATTGAAGTGATGCAGACCAATTCGAAAGAACGCCGCATCAAAGTCAAATCAGTCGGGGACACGATCTACGTCGTCGAGCGATATGGCTGGTTCAGCTATTTCGGAAGTCGAGCGAGCGATGAACCGTCGCGCTATAAGATTAAAGTCGCTTTGCCGAGTTCGATGACATCGGTTCATCTAGGAGCGGAGCAGGTGACAGGACAAGGATTGAATGCGAAGACGATTGTCATGGATGTGAATGCCGTCAATTTGAAACAGATTGATAGTGATCGACTGCGGATTGAATCGAAAAGCGATACGACCATCGAATCGGCACGACTTGTGACCGGTGACATTCGGTCCTATCGTCATGCGACTGTCAGCGATGTCGTCGTCAATCAAGCGATGACCATCCAGACGGAAGCCGGGACGCTCAGTTACGCGCCGAAACATGCGACAGGACAAGTGAACGTGACGACGACTGGAAAAGTCTCGAGTAGTGACCGTTACGAAGAAGTCGAGCCCGGTGTGTATCAATTGTCGACATCGAATCGACCGGTGGTGGAACTGATTTCTGAGACAGGGAAGGTCGAACTGAAATGAATGGAAAACGATACATCCCGAAAGTCGGGTTACGTACGTTAAAAACCGGAATCGCCGTCGCCATCACCGTCGCCATCTCGTGGTATATCTTCGGGATCTATTCAGGGATGGGGGCCATCGCAGCAGTCGTGGCGATGCAACCGACCGTCAAGCGGTCATCTAAAATCGTGTTCAGTCGTATATTCGGAACGGTCGTCGGTCTTATGTGTGGACTTTTCATCGTCTATTTGTTCGGTGTCAATCCGCTCTCAATCGGATTAGCCGTCATCGTCTCGCTCACACTCAACACGACGTTCGATAAGACCCATATGTCGACGTATGCAGCGTTTGCCATCGTCATGATGCTCGAAAGTCCCACTTCGGATTTCTTTCATTATGCGTGGACCCGTTCGTTATTGACGGCGGTCGGTGTGTTCGTTTCACTCGGTGTCAATTACGCATTCATGCCACCTCGATATGAGGACCGATTGTTGAACGAGGTACGTAAGACTTCTTCTTATCTGTTCCATCATTGGCGAGAGCTCGTCGGTTCCCCGGCAGAACTGCTCGAGACGCGAGCCCGCATCCTTGGCCATCAAGAGCTTCATATGATGCTCCAAGAGGATATGAAAGTGACGAACGTCAAATTGAAGCATATGACAATCAAACAGTACCGATTGTTGATTCACCTTGAAGACAAGCTGGTCTTGTTGCTAGAGAGTCTCGCCGAGCATCGAGAAGCCTTCCTTTTGATGAGTGAGGAAGAGCGACAGGCGTTTGAGTCTGAGTTCTTATACTTACTGGCACACCATCACGACATTCTTTATACATGTGACAAGCCCTATTCACTCTTCAAACTTCCACATGAAGATTTATCCGTTTCAGAAATTTTACACGGGCATTTGCTCGACTATCATGAACAGCTCGAGGCGTTCAAGCATGATCCGAAAACGTGAACCCTCTACACGTAGAAGACCCGCCATCACGATGGCGGGTCTTCATGTTCACGATTGTTTCAATGACTTCATCAATTGCTCATCCGGTGTCACGTAGACGGTCTGTTGATCCGTGTAGATGACGAACCCGGGTTTCGCACCGCTCGGTTTTTTCACGAAGCGAGCGCGTGTGTAATCGACAGGTACGCCACTTGATGCACGTGCCTTCGAGAAGTAGGCGGCGACTGATGCGGCTTCTAGTAATGTCGTCTCGTCTGGTTCCGTCGAGCGGATAATCACGTGAGACCCAGGAATATCTTTGACATGAAGCCAAATCTCGTCACGTCGTGCGAACTTGAACGTCAGATGGTCGTTTTGCGTATTGTTCTTCCCGACAAAGAACTCCGTTCCGGTCGAGGACGTATACGCTTCAAGCGAAATCTTCGGATTCGCTTTTTTCTTTTGACGTTTTTGACGGATGTAGCCTTCTTCTGCAAGCTCCTCGCGAATCTCAAGAAGGTCGGACGGGGACGCGACGTCAAGTTGGGCGATAAGCGTCTCTAAATATTCGATTTCTGCATCGTTCAGCTCGATCTGTTTCTTCACTTCCACTTTTGCGACTTTTAATTTGTTGTATTTCTTATAATATTGCTGCGCATTCTCATTCGGTGTTTTTAGCGGGTCGAGTGGAATGGAGAGGATTGCACCGTTCTCGTCATAATAATCGACGACTTCGGCGACGCGCATCCCTTTCTCGAGTTGGAATAAATACGTCGTCAACAACTCGCCGTATTTTTGTAACTCATCTGCCCGTTCCGTCGCTTTCAAATCATCCAAAAGGCGGCGGCGTTTTAATTGATTCTTTTCGAGTTCTGATTTCAAGAGCCGTTCCACATCGTGTGCTTGTTGTCTCACACGGTCACGGTTCGCTTTTTCATAGTAGAAACGGTCGAGCACTTCTTTACTCGATTCATACGTTTCCTCGGATTCGATGTCCCCGGCTGTCAACGCAATCGGAGCGAACCGTTCTTTACCGTTCGCAAGTTGTTGGAAAACGTAGGGTCCATCGAGTTGACGAAGAACGTTCTCAAACGCTTGTTGTAAGGAGTCGCGATTCGGCGTTTTTGCGAGATGAACGACTTCCTGTGCGATTTGCGGACTGACGCCGGCGAACGTGGCGACAATCTGTTTGTCGAGCTTGCCGGCGTTCCAATCGATTCGTTTCAATCCTTCTGTCATCTCCGTCAATGGGTCGAACTTGTGTTGTTCCGGCGGAAGGAGATAGTCACTACCCGGCATGATGGTCCGATACGTGTTTTGGGAAGGCGGGAGATGCTTGATGGCATCTAATATTTTGCCTTCTTCCGTCGTCAAGACGACGTTCGAGTGGCGTCCCATCAATTCGATGTATACTTTCTTCGATTCTTCATCGCCGAGCTCGTTACGAGAGCGGACCGAAATGACGATGACACGGTCTCGTCCGATTTGTTCGACCGCCGTGATGAATCCACCTTCCACATGTTTGCGGAGCATCATGCAAAACATCGGCGGTTCTTGCGGGTTTTTTATTGGTGTATCCGTCAATTGAAGACGGGCATACATTGCGTTTGCTGATATCAAAAGTTGCGCGTTCTGACGATTCGAGCGAATTTGAAGCATCAAATCGAGCGAATACGGTTGATGTACCTTATTGATTCGCCCTCCGACGAGCGATTGTAATTCTTGTACGACACGATATGTCATTAATCCATCATAAGCCAATGATCTCATCACCTTTGTTCATTTTCTGTCTCTACGTTATCAGAAAAACAGAAAATATGGTACGATGGAGTAGGAAATCCGAACTTCTTCTTGCCGGGACAATTGATTGACTGCTATTATAATTAAATGTGATGTTAGAAGATGGAGGGCTTGCAGTGAATTTTAAAGAACGAGGTTTATTAATCGTTTTGTCTGGACCGAGCGGTGTCGGAAAAGGGACCGTTTGCCGTGCTCTTCGAGAGGAAGAGGACAACAACCTTCAATATTCGGTGTCGGCGACGACCCGGAAACCACGTGAAGGGGAAGTTGAAGGGGTGCATTACTTCTTCAAATCGAGAGAAGAGTTCGAACGGATGATCGAACAAAAAGAACTGCTTGAACATGCCGAATTTGTCGGTAACTATTACGGGACGCCTGTAGAGTGGGTGCGTGAAACGCTCGAAAGCGGCCAAGATGTCATTCTTGAAATTGAGGTGCAAGGGGCGTTCCAAGTGAAGGAACTTCTCCCGGAAGCCGTCTTTTTATTCTTGGCACCACCAAGCCTTCAAGAACTTCGCAATCGTCTGATTGGACGAGGCACGGAGTCAGAAGAAGTCATTAAGCAACGCCTGCTCGTCGCGCGTGAAGAAATCGAGTTGATGGACGCCTACGATTATGTCGTCACGAACGACGAGGTCGACAAAGCCATCGATCGAATTAAAGCGATCGTGACAGCTGAGCATTGTAAACGTGAACGTGTTGCGTCACTCTATAAAAAAGCCATGATGGAGGTCATTTAATGTTATACCCTTCGATTGATGCCTTACAACGTACTATCCCGTCAAAATACACGATCGTTACGGTCGCTGCGAAACGGGCGCGTCAGATTCAAGATGGAAAAGCACCGAAAGTCGCCGAGCCAAAATCATATAAGCCGGTCGGTCAAGCGTTAGAAGAACTATTTTCGGGTGATACGACAATCATCGTGAACGAAAAAAACAACGGATGAAGTGTGACCCAAGTCGTTTGCGACTTGGGTCTCATTGTCTATAAGGGGGAGTTTGGGAATGGTGAAGGATCGTACTATTTTGTTATGTGTGAGTGGTGGCATCGCCGCCTACAAGGCGTGTGCGCTCACATCGAAATTGGTTCAAGCCGGAGCGAATGTTCGCGTCGCGATGACGAAGTCGGCAGAACAATTCGTGGGTCAGGCGACCTTCCAGGCGCTCAGTCGCAACCCGGTCTATACGGACGTGTTCGAAGAGCATGACCCGACAAAGATTGCACATATCGATGTCGTCGACTCGAGCGATTTGATTGTCGTGGCCCCGGCGACGGCAAATACGATCGCAAAATTGGCGAACGGGATTGCGGACGACTTCATGACGACGTCCATCTTGGCTGCGAAGTGCCCGGTCATCATCTCACCGGCGATGAACGTGAACATGCTCGAACATCCCGCCACACAGCGCAACATCGAGACGCTAAAATCATACGGCTATCAGTTGATTGAACCCGGTGTCGGCAACTTGGCCTGCGGATGGATTGGTGGGGGACGTCTGCCTGAACCGGAAGACTTGGTTCGCATCATCGAAAGCCAATTCTTCCCGAAACTATATCTTGGAAAAGATGTCTTGATCACGGCTGGCCCGACTGTCGAACGTATCGATCCCGTCCGTTACTTATCCAATGATTCGTCTGGAAAAATGGGCGTCGCACTCGCTGAGGTGGCTCGGGACATGGGTGCCCGTGTCACGCTCGTCCACGGGCCGCTCCAAGTTCCTGTCCCGGAAGGCGTGACAGCGGTTCCCGTCAAGTCAAGTGAGGAGATGCTGCGCGAAGTGACGAGCCGCTTTGAGGCTTCAGACCTCGTCGTGAAATCGGCGGCAGTTGCGGATTATCGTCCGAAAACGGTGCATTCGGAAAAACATAAAAAAGTTCACGGTCCACTCACGATCGAACTTGAAGAAACGACAGACATTTTAAAATCACTCGGTGAGAAGAAGACCCATCAAGTGTTGGTCGGATTTGCTGCTGAGACGGAACGACTCGAGGAGCATGCGACAGCTAAGCTGAAGCGGAAGAACGTCGATTACCTCGTGGCGAACGATGTGTCTGGCAGTGACGTCGGATTCGGGGCGGACGACAATGAAGTCGTCTTGTTCCATGCAGATGGGACGACACATCGACTTCCGAAACAGTCGAAGAAACAGTTAGCGTTCGAGTTGCTCACACACTTTAAGGAAGCGGTCCGATGATTGCACATGTACATGTCGATGCACCGGTGATCACGATTGATCGTCCGTTTGATTACGAAGTACCTGAACAATTTGAGGCTTTGATTGAACCAGGCATGCGCGTCTCTGTCCCATTCGGGTCCCGTCGTCTGCTCGGGATCGTCGTCGGTACGTCAGATGGGACGAGAGATGGATTAAAACCGTTAGAAGCGCTGTTAGATGAGGAATCTTCACTCACCGATGAACTGCTCGCTTTATCCATTCATGTGAAAGAGACGACACTTTGCTTTCGTTCATCCGCCTTGCTCGCGATGCTTCCGGCCGCGCTCAAGGTGAGTTATGACAAAGAAATCAAAGAAGGTCATGTGCCTGATGGGGTCCGCCTCGGAACGCATTTATCGGAGTATCCAAAAGAAGTCCAATCGGTCATTCTTGGACTCGCAAAAAAAGGGGAGCTGATCTTAGCGCCCGTCTTAAAAGAAAAGAAGACTGTAAAGACCGACGTCGTCGTCGAGCTCCTCGATGCAACGGTCGTGCCAAAACGTGCGAAAAAGCAACTCGAAGCGGTCGACCTACTAAAGGAGACCCCACGCATGTATTGGTCGGCACTACGTCAAATTGGTCTGACTCGTCCACAACTGCAAAAACTTGCCGACCTCGGAGCGGTTCGATTGACCGAGGTCGAGTTGAACCGTGACCCGTACGCGACAATCGAGCAAGTCGAGGAATCGGTTCAATTGAATGACAGTCAGGCAAGTGCCGTCTTGGCCATACAGGAGGCTGAAGCGGGTGAGACGTTACTCGTCCACGGTGTGACGGGGAGCGGGAAGACCGAAGTCTATTTAGAATCAATCGGACAAGTCATCGATGAAGGCAAGCAGGCCATCTTACTCGTTCCTGAAATCAGTTTGACCCCGATGATGGTCAAACGCTTCAAGCGTCGTTTCGGCGATCGGGTCGCCGTGTTGCACAGTGCTCTGTCTAAAGGGGAGAAGTACGACGAGTGGCGTAAGATTAAACGAAATGAAGTCGACGTCGTCGTCGGTGCCCGTTCTGCCATCTTTGCCCCGCTCGACCGACTCGGTCTGATCATCTTAGATGAAGAGCACGAGACGACGTACAAGCAAGAAGAAAATCCCCGTTATCATGCGCGCGACGTCGCCATCTGGCGGGCTCGTTATCACGGTTGTCCTGTCGTGTTAGGCAGTGCGACCCCGTCACTTGAATCGTATGCCCGGGCACAAAAAGGCGTCTATCGCTATTTGCATTTGAAAGAACGGTATGGCGGTGAGATGCCACCGGTCCATATCATTGACATGCGCCGGGAGTTGGCGAAGGGCAATACGACGATGTTCTCGGAAGAATTGTTCCAAGGCATTCTCGACCGGATCGAAAAAAAAGAGCAGTGCGTCATTTTATTGAACCGTCGTGGGTTCACGACGTTCGTCATGTGCCGGGACTGTGGTGAAGGCATGACATGTCCCCATTGTGCCGTCAATTTGACATATCATCAGTATGGAGACCGATTGAAGTGTCACTATTGTGGTTACGAGGTCGGCATGCCGTCGACATGTCCATCCTGCAACAGTAAGAAAATCAAACAGTTCGGGTCGGGCACGCAAAAAATCGAAACGGAACTGTTGAACCGGATTCCAGAAGCGCGCATCATCCGAATGGACCAGGATACGACGTCTCGAAAAGGATCACATGAGCAGTTGTTGCGTCGTTTCGAAGAAGGGGAGGCCGACATCTTACTTGGCACGCAGATGATTGCCAAGGGGCTCGACTTCCCAAACGTCACCCTCGTCGGGGTACTCGCGGCAGATGCGACACTCGGGATGCCTGACTTTCGGGCGACCGAACGCACCTTCCAACTTGTCACGCAAGTGGCAGGAAGAGCCGGGCGCGGAAAACTTCCGGGTGAGGCGTTCGTCCAAACGTATAACCCGGACCATTATGTGATCGAGACTGCGAGTGAACATGATTATGAGACATTTTTCGCCAAAGAGATGGGACTCAGACAAGTCGGGAACCATCCGCCTTACTGGTTTTTAACGCTCGTCACGTTTTCGGCGAAAAATCCTCTTGTCGCCAAGGCAGAAGCAGAATTGTTCGCATCAGACTTTTTACAAGCGCACGTGGAGAACAGCCGTCTGAATGGACCGATGCCCGCGCCGTTATCGAAGTTGAAGAACGCCTATCGTTATCAAGTATTCATTAAAACGAAACAACCCGATACACTTTACGCCGAGCTGGCACGATTACAGCAAGCGAGAGCCAAAGCAATCAGCAAGAAAGAATATCAAATGAGTATCGATGTGAACCCATACGTATTCATGTGAGGTGGAGAGACATGTATAAAGTAGTAGAAGTACCAAATGACATTTTGCGCGTAACGTGCGAACCGGTGACGAAGTTTGATAAAAAATTGCGTCAGACTGTCGACCGATTGTTTGATACGATGTATGAGTATGACGGAGTCGGTGTCGCGGCACCGCAAGTCAATTTGAACCAGCGGCTCGCGGTCGTCCATACCGATGATGAGACGGGACCGCTCGTCTTGATCAACCCGGAAATCATTGAAACATCTGGTCGAGAAGTTGGGCTAGAGGGATGTTTGAGCATCCCAGGCGAATTCGGATTCGTGGAACGACACGAGTCGATCGTCGTCAAAAATCAAGATGTGAAAGGGCGGACGCATACAATTCAAGCGAGCGGCTTTTTCGCTCGTGCGATCCAACATGAGATGGATCATTTGGATGGCGTCTTGTTCACGGACAAGCTCGCCGTCCCGAACCCTGGAAAAGACAAACGCATCGTCTTCATGGGGACGCCGACGTTTGCCGTATCGGTACTTGAGCGACTGCTTGAAGAAGGATACAATGTCGTAGGTGTCGTATCGCAACCGGATAAACCGGTCGGGCGAAAACGTGAACTTAAGCCGACTCCAGTAAAAGAATGTGCGCTTCGTCACGGCATTCCCGTGTTGCAGCCTGAAAAAGTGCGCACAGACTATGCAGACATTTTAGAGCTGAAGCCTGATTTGATTGTGACAGCTGCGTACGGACAAATCGTGCCGACCGCCTTACTAGAAGCCCCGCCTCACGGAGCCATCAACGTACATGCCTCGCTCCTTCCGAAATATCGTGGAGGTGCCCCGATTCATCAAGCCATCCTTGATGGGGAGTCGGAGACAGGTGTGACGATCATGTACATGGTCGACAAGTTAGATGCAGGTGACATGATTGCCAATACCATCGTACCTATCGAAGAGACGGATACAGTCGGATCTTTATTTGATAAACTGGCTGTAGCAGGAAGCGATCTTCTCATCCGTACGCTTCCCGCCTTCTTAGAAGGGTGGATTGAGGCTGTGCCTCAAGACGAGCGTGACGTGACGTTTGCCCCGAACATCAGCCGTGAGCGTGAACAAATCGATTGGACAATGAACGGCGAGTCCATTTACAACCATATTCGAGGAATGAACCCATTCCCGACGGCCTATTCAACGCTTGACGGTGAACGTGTGAAATTGTTCATGGGAGAAAAAACGACAGGTTCGGGACAGCCGGGAGAAGTCGTTCGTCTGGAAGAAGACGGATTTGTCGTGGCGACAGGGAACGACGTCGCCATCAAAGTGACCGATTTGCAACCTGCAGGTAAGAAACGGATGGATGGTGCAACCTTCATGCGTGGTGCCGGACAAAAGCTACGGATTGGCGACCGATTAGGAGGAACACATGAACGTACGTGAAGCAGCGCTTGATACGCTGATGAAAATTGAACAAGGTGGCGCATATTCGACGATTGCCGTCAATGATACATTGAAACAAAAAAAAGTTGCCCCAAAAGATGTCGGCCTTTATACCGAACTCGTATATGGGACGCTTAGTCGCAAAGGAACGCTCGATTATATTTTGAAAGACCGGATCCGTTCGCCGAAGAAGCTCGACAAGTTTGTCCTCCCGCTTCTTCGGATGAGCGTTTACCAACTCTTCTATCTTGATAAAGTACCCGATCGGGCCGTCCTACATGAGGCGGTCGAAATCGCGAAGAAACGAGGGCATCATCTCGGAACGAGCAAATTCGTAAACGGAGTGTTACGCAATGTGCTTCGGGAAGGGTTTCCGGACTTTAGTAGTTTGACCGATGCGGAACGAATCGCCATCGAGCATAGTCATCCGGAATGGCTCGTATCAGACTGGATTGAGTTATATGGCGTGGAGACGGCAGAAGCGATTTGCCGATTGAACAATGAACCTGCCCCTGTCACGATTCGAGTCAATCGAAAGCGCATTTCAGTGGATGAGATGATGAACCGGTTGGCTGATGCTGGCGTCATGACGTCACGTTCGGAACTGTCGGCAGATGGACTCGTCGTAGAGTCTGGTAATGTTCATGCGACCCCATTTATCGAGGAAGGTCTCCTATCGATTCAAGATGAAAGCTCCATGATTGTCGCGGATGCACTCGGCGTGTCGAAAGACGATGTCATCCTAGACGCATGTGCCGCACCAGGCGGCAAGGCGATGCATACGGCAGAGCGAATGCAAGGTGGGTCGCTCACCGCGCTTGACCTTCATCCGCACAAAGCAAAATTGATTGACCAACAAGCGAAACGTCTACACATCAATGGAGTGACCGCACTTGCCCTTGATGCTCGTTTAGCAGGTGAACGGTTTGAAGAAGAGAGTTTTGACCGGATTCTTTTAGATGTCCCTTGCTCGGGCCTTGGCGTCATTCGTCGAAAGCCGGATATTAAATGGACGAAGGACAAAGCCCAGCTTGAAAACTTACCGAAGATTCAAAGACAAATCATTGATGCCGTATTGCCACTGCTCAAACCAGGTGGTACGCTAGTTTACTCGACATGTACAATCGACCCGTCTGAAAACGAGACGCAGGCTGACTACATGTTGTCGAAAGGATTGGTGTGGGACGAAACGCTCAAAGGACGTCTCCCACAATCTGTTCGTCCGATGATGGAATCGGACCGTGCTGAACTAAAATTATTACCGACGACATTCGGGACCGACGGCTTCTATATCGCCGCATTTAAGAAAGAGGTATAAAACATGAATCCAAAAGCAGTAGAAAAGAATCCACTCGTAGGCGCAAAACCGTCACTTTATTCGTTGACGTTCCCCGAACTTGAGGCATGGGTGATCGAGGCAGGAGAAAAGGCATTCCGTGCGAAACAATTATATGATTGGATGTACGTCAAACGGGTCACGACTTTTGATGATATGACCAACGTTCCGAAAGCGCTTCGCGATAAATTAGAGGCATCGTTCCAATTGACGACGTTAAAAGAATTGGTCAAGCAGGAATCCCAGGACGGCACGATCAAGTTCTTGTTTGAACTTCAGGACGGGTATTCAATTGAAACGGTACTCATGCGTCACGAATACGGAAACTCGATTTGTGTCACGACACAAGTCGGTTGCCGGATCGGATGTACGTTCTGTGCCTCGACACTCGGGGGCTTGAAACGAAACTTAGAAGCCGGAGAAATCACAGCCCAAGTGCTCGACGTGCAACGCGCATTAGACGCGACCGGAGAGCGCGTCGACTCCATCGTCGTCATGGGAATCGGCGAACCGTTCGACAACTACGATGAGTTAATGCGTTTCCTACGTACTGTCAACCATGACAATGGACTCAACATCGGAGCACGACACATCACAGTATCGACGAGTGGGATTGTTCCGAAGATTTACAAGTTTGCCGATGAAGGCATGCGAATCAACTTCGCCATTTCACTTCACGCACCGACGACTGAATTGCGTACTAAGCTCATGCCAATCAACCGTGCCTTTGACTTGGACAAGTTGATGGATGCGGTCCGTTATTACACGGAGAAGAGCGGACGTCGCATCACGTTTGAATATGGACTCTTTGGTGGTGTCAACGATACGGAAGAATATGCCCATCTCTTGGCAGACCTATTAAAAGGGATCAAATGTCACGTCAACTTGATTCCCGTCAACCATGTACTCGAACGTGACTATGTACGGACACCGCGAGCTCAAATCTTTGCCTTCGAAAAAGTGCTCAAAGACCGCAATGTGAACGTGACAATCCGTCGCGAGCAAGGGTCGGACATCGATGCCGCTTGTGGACAGCTTCGAGCGAAGGAGCGCGAACAAGAAACGAGGTAATCAGAAAGATGGAATTAGCATTTCGAACAGATCGTGGACAAGTACGCACACAAAATGAGGATGCAGTTTTAATCTTAGGTGATGCCATAACCGGGATTGCCCTGGTTGCAGACGGAATGGGTGGGCATGCAGCGGGAGAGGTCGCGAGTCAAATCGTGATTGAAGAGTTTAGACGGGCATTCCCGTCTCTCCCGGCAACCCCTGTCGAAATCGAACGATGGTTCCGCCACCACATCGATTTGGCGAACGATCAAGTGTTGCAGTTTGCGAAGCAGTCGAATCTCGTCATGATGGGAACGACTGTGGCAGCTGTTTGTTGGAATGAAGAGGCGGTGGTCATCGTCCATATCGGAGATAGTCGCGTTTATGCGCTCCAGGCGAATGAGTTAAGACGTCTTACGGAAGACCATTCTTACGTCAATGTACTCAAACAACTCGGTGAATTGACGGAAGAAGAGATGCGGGTTCATCCGAAACGAAATGTCATCACCCGGGCGATCGGTTCAAGCGAACAAGTCGAACCGGACGTGCAAGTGCTCGCTGACCCTGAGTTTGATGTGATTTTAATTTGTACGGATGGATTGACGACACACATGACCGATGTGGCGATTCAACACGTGTTACAACAAACGGTATCCGCCGAACAAAAAGCGGAGCAACTCATTGCGGAAGCCAATCAATTGGGAGGGAGCGACAATATCACGGTCGCCCTCGTTCAATTTACAGATAGAAAGAGAGGATGAATCCGATGCGAAGCGGAGAACGAATCAACGATCGTTATCGGATCGAACAACAAATCGGCAGCGGAGGCATGGCAAATGTCTACCGGGCTCATGACGAGATCTTAAACCGAACCGTCGCCATCAAGGTGTTGCGATCTGAATTCTCACATAACGAACAATTTATACGTCGGTTCGAGCGAGAAGCCCATGCGGCTACGAGTCTGAACCATCCAAACATCGTGGCGATCTATGACGTCGGCGATGAAGAAGATTTGTACTATATCGTCATGGAGCATGTCGATGGGGTGACGTTAAAACAATACTTGCAAGAAGAATACATATCTGTCGATGAAGCGCTACGCATCATGGGACAGATTTGTGATGCGATTGACCATGCCCATGCGAATCGAATCATTCACCGTGATATCAAGCCGCAGAACATGATGATCGATCAGCACGGTAATGTGAAGGTGACCGATTTTGGGATTGCCGTGGCGATGTCGAATGCGACGTTGACGCATACGATGTCCGTACTCGGCTCGGTCCATTATTTCTCACCTGAGCAAGCGCGCGGTAAATTTGCTGATGAAAAGTCAGATATTTATTCGCTCGGTGCCGTACTGTACGAATTGTTGACAGGTCGTGTCCCGTTCATTGGCGAGACACCCGTCGCCGTCGCCCTTCAACATTTGCAAGACGACCCGATTCGACCGATGGACTTAAATCCGAATATTCCACAGGCACTCGAAAACTGTGTCATGCAAGCATTGTCGAAGTCACCAGGTGCCCGTCATGTTTCGGTCGCAGCCTTTAAAAAAGACTGCATGACGGCATTAAGCCGTGAACGCGCCAATGAGCCGAGACGTGTTTCGGCCAGTCAGGATGAATTCGATCAAACGCTCGTCATGACTCCGGTCATGCCTGAAGAAAAACCAGAGACACCGGTCACACCGACCCCGGTCACAGCGTCTAGCGAACAGGAACCTGAAGCGGTGACTCCGGTCAAAAAGAAGAAACGCAAATGGTGGATTTGGATTTTACTCGTGCTGCTCCTAATTGGGGGGAGCATTGCAGCATACGTGGTCGCCGATGAAATGTCACGAGCTGTCGTTCCTGATGTCGTCGGAATGAGTATCGGGGATGCCACGTCTGAACTTGAGAATGCCGGTTTCGTCGTCGAAGTGACGGAGCGGGCGAGCGATGACGTCGAAGAAGGTGAGGTCATTTCGCAAAACCCACAAGAAGGGCGTAAACCAAAACGAGGCACGACGGTGACCATCGTCGTTTCGGCCGGGAAAGAAACCGTCGAAATGCCGAATGTGGAGGGATTGTCCCAAACAGCAGCTGAACGCATGTTAAAAGATTTGGCGTTCAGTGACCTTGAAATCAAAACAGAAGCTTCGGAAACAGTCGCTAGCGGAGATGTGATTTCGCAATCGCTCGACCCAGGCGAGGAGGTCGTTCCTTCAGAAGTGACGGTGACGCTCGTCGTGTCGACAGGAAGCAACAAAGTCGAACTGTCGAATCTCGCGGGATATACGTTTGACGAGGCATCGACTTACGCCGATCAAAACAAGTTAAAAATCGTGAGACGGGATGAGTTTTCGACAAGTGTTCCTAAAGGTCAAATCATCCGTCAACTTCCAACGGCGGGTACGGCAGTCGATCCGGGAACGGAACTTACGGTCATCGTATCGGAAGGGGTTGAACCGACGGACGTCTCCATCGAACGTGAAGTGAGCGTCGAAGTCGAGCAACCGGAAAAAGACAAGAAACCGAAAGCCGTCGAGGTCGTGATTCGTACGGTCGATGCGCGTGGTGAAATTGAAGTGTTACGGGATAACATCACAGAGACGACAACATACTCGTATACGCTCGTCATTGCTCCGGACGAAGTCGGGACCGCAACGATTGAAGTCGATGGTGAGATCGTCCGAACGGATTCAGTCACATATGCACAGGCCAAAGAGGCACAATAAAGAGGTGACGGTGTCGTCACCTCTTTTTTAAGGGAGGTAGTCATATTGAAAGGAACGATTATTCGCTTACAAGGCGGGTTTTATGATGTGATGACCGAGTCGAATCAAGAGATTCGGTGTCGGGCGAGAGGGAATTTTCGGAAACGAAACATCTCGCCTGTCGTCGGGGATGACGTGGTCATTCAAGATCAGGAAGATGGGACGGGCTATATTTTAGAGGTGGAGGAGCGTCAAAACCATCTCGTCCGCCCACCAATCGCCAACATCGATCAGGCATTTCTACTTTTTTCTGTGAAAGAACCGGCGTTTTCTTATCATTTGCTTGACCGATTCCTCGTATTGATCGAATCCAAACAAATTCATCCAATTATCGTGTTAACAAAGATGGACCTGCTCAGTGAAGAAGAGACCGGACCGATTCAAGAGGCGGTCGCCCGCTATCGTGACATCGGATATGACGTGATTGAGACGTCGACGGAGCTTTCGGATGGGGTCGATCAAGTACGGGGACTCTTCAAAGAGAAGACGAGCGTGTTTGCCGGTCAAACAGGTGTCGGGAAGAGTTCGCTTTTAAACGCAGTCGCGCCTGAACTCGAATTGGCAACGGGGAAAATCTCAAAATCACTCGGTCGTGGGAAACATACGACGCGTCACGTCACGCTCATTAAATTGGCCGACGGGCTTGTGGCGGATACGCCAGGATTTTCTAGTCTCGAGTTTCCTCAAGAACTCGAGGCGGATGAACTAAGATGGTGCTTCCCAGAATTTGTGGAACGTCACGACGATTGCAAGTTCCGGGGATGCGTCCATATCAATGAACCGGGCTGTGCCATTAAACAAGCCGTAGAAGATGGCAAAATTGCTTCAACTCGTTATGAGAATTATGTTACCTTTATGGAGGAGTTAAACGATCGTAAACGGAGGTATTGACAGATGATTAAAATCGCACCATCAATTTTAGCAGCCGACTTTGCCAATTTGGAGGCTGAAGTGAAAGCCGTTCAAGATGCGGGGGCGGATTATATCCATTTTGACGTGATGGATGGGCAGTTCGTGCCGAACATCTCGATTGGGCTACCGGTCCTCGCAAGCTTGCGCAAAAAATCAGACATGGTTCTCGATGTGCATTTGATGATTGATCAACCGGAACGCTATGTCGAAGATTTCGTCAAGGCGGGGGCAGACATTGTGACTGTTCACGTGGAAGCAACGAACCATTTACATCGAGTCTTGCAGCAAATCAAAGCGGCAGGGGCGAAATGTGGGGTCGTCTTGAACCCGCACACACCGCTCTCTACGATTGAACATATCCTTCAAGATGTCGATATGGTATTGCTCATGACCGTCAATCCAGGGTTTGGTGGACAAGCGTTCATTGAATCCGTCGTACCGAAAATCTCGGCGCTCAGTCAGCTTCGCAAAGACCGTCAGCTCGATTTTGAAATTGAGATTGATGGTGGTGTCAACGAAGAGACGGCGAAACGTTGCATTGATGCAGGGGCAGATGTCCTAGTTGCCGGTTCGGCCATTTACAATCAACCGGATTATAAAGCAGCCATCGATAGCATTCGTGGCGCATCTCGTGTATAATCGACGGTAGAACAACAAGATAGAGTCGCAAGGGGTGTCACATGATGTGGCTGAGAGGCATACGCTAACCCTTTGAACCTGTTCCGTTCACACGGACGTAGGGATGTGGCGAAAATGCACGTTGCGAATCCAAGCAGCATGGCGTTTACGTCATGCTGCTTTTTGTCGTTCACACAATAAAGGAGGAAGAAAGATGAAATCACGTTTTAAATTACAAGCACTCATTGAAATTTCATTGTTCGCAGCGCTTGGGCTAGTTTTTGATTTACTGATCCCATACCGATTGCCACAAGGGGGATCAATCAGTCTGGCGATGCTCCCGATCTTTGTGATGGCGTTTCGTCACGGATTGAAAGGGGGACTTGCGACTGGTGCGCTCGTCGGGACGCTTCAACTCTTGTTCGGAGCCTATATCTTTACGCCAGTTCAGTTCTTGCTCGATTATACGGTTGCGTACGGACTTGTCGGCGTGGCCGGCGTCTTTGCCGGACGTGTGAAACAGGCTGCCACTCAAGGCGCGACGAAGACGCTCGCTACCTATTTGGTGCTCGGCGCATTGATCGGGTCGGCGTTGCGTTATGCGGCTCACGTCATCTCAGGGATTGTCTTTTTCGCCAAGTATGCGGAGGGTCCGGTCGTGGCTTATTCACTTGGCTATAACGCAACGTATATGGTTCCGTCGTTTGTCATCTCAGCCATCGTATTAGTCTTACTCTTCACGACAGCTCCGCGATTCACGCGTGTCGCGACACGGGACATTCGTCAATGAACATCTTGATCGTCGCGGCGAGTCCGGAATCTATTCCGGACTTACCGCGTGATGCCGATTTTGTCATCGGTGTCGATGGCGGATATCAGAGATTATTAGATGAAGGGATTGAAGTCGACGTCGTGGTCGGGGACTTTGATTCGTTTGTCGGAACACCTCCTGAGGAAGCGCTACGTTATCCATCTGAAAAGGATGTGACCGACCTCGAGATTGCGCTTCAGTTGGCAATCGATCAAGGGGCGACCCAGATGGACGTGTACGGGGCACTCGGTGGTCGAGTTGATATGACGTTCGCGAACGTCGGTCTACTCGAATCGTATCCGGGGATGGTTCTTCATGGGACGGGTCAAACGATTTTTCTCGCTCGGCCAGGAAGTTATGAGATTAAAAAACTAGATGAACATTACTTGTCTTTCATGCCTTGGAAAACCGCCACGATTTCAATTGATGGGGTCAAATATCCACTCGAGCGTCATCCGGTCCATAGCGCGCAAGCGTTGACCATTTCAAATGAATGGAGTGAAGAGTGTGCCTTGTTGACGGTCCATGAGGGAATGGTCCTCGTCATGCTCGTCAAAAAATAAGCAAAAAAAATCCCATCGGCGAATGCCGCTGGGATTTATTCGTTCGTGTATAAGTATTATACGCGTTCAACGAGACCTGATTTAAGTGCGCGAGCTGAAACCCAAACGCGTTTCGGTTTACCGTCAACGAGAATACGAACTTTTTGTACGTTTACACCCCAAGTACGTTTTGTCTTGTTGAGTGCGTGCGAACGGTTGTTACCTGATTTAGGTGATTTACCTGTTACGTAGCATTTACGTGCCATGCGTTTCCCCTCCTTTTTTATGTGGGTTCGTCCTAATAGACACTCGTTTATATTAGCACGGCTTTTTTCCCGATGCAACTAGAAAATCATACCATGACAAGAAAAAAACTTGACATTACTCTCAAGGATTTGAATAATGAATGAGGTTATCGCGTTAATTGACCGAGATTCTGGAGCAGGTTCTTTTAATAACTAGGTACTTATTGTAGAATGTACATTAGGAATCATTCCGAATAAAGGAGGCTACTCCATATGGCAATTGAAATGAAGACAACATATGGCAATATTGACATCACAAGTGACGTCATCGCGACACTCGCAGGTGGTGCGGCGATGGAATGCTTCGGTGTGGTCGGCATGGCTTCACAGGCACAATTGAAAGACGGCATTGCTGAATTGTTAAAACGTGAAAATTACGCGCGTGGTGTCGTCGTACGTCAAGAGGATGAGGACGTACATATCGACATGCACATCATTGTAAGCTACGGGACGAAAGTATCTGAAGTCGCATACAACGTGCAAAGCCGAGTGAAATATACGCTCGGAGAAACTTTAGGATTAAACGTTTCGTCGGTAAATATATTCGTTCAAGGCGTTCGTCTGACGAATGACTGACGAAAACGGAGGAGGATTTGGTGTGGGTTTAAATCGTTTAGATGGCGTGGCGCTCTCAAACATGATCGCGAACGGAGCGGCCAACTTGAGCCAAAACGCAGATTATGTAGATTCGCTTAACGTCTTCCCGGTTCCAGACGGAGACACGGGAACGAACATGAACTTGACGATGACGTCAGGTGCGAAAGAAGTAGCAGCCATGAACACATCTGATATCGCAGAGGTATCATCAAAGTTCGCTCGTGGACTCCTGATGGGAGCACGCGGAAACTCAGGCGTTATTTTAAGCCAGTTGTTCCGCGGCTTCGGGAAAGCCGTTGAAGGAAAGACGGAACTCACGACAGTTGATTTTGCAGAAGCACTCAAACGCGGTGTCGACACGGCATACAAGGCGGTTATGAAACCGGTTGAAGGAACGATTTTAACGGTTGCTCGTGAAGCGGCTGATGAAGCGCTCCTTGCGTCTGAGTCGACAAGTGATTTCACAGAGTTCATGAAACGTGTCATCGTCGAAGCAAAAGCTTCGTTAGACCGTACACCGGACTTGTTACCGGTGTTAAAAGAAGTCGGCGTCGTCGACTCAGGTGGTCAAGGACTTCTCGTCATTTACGAAGGATTCCTTGCGAGTCTTGAAGGAAAAGAACTCGAAAAACCACATACACCGGTGATGGATGCATTGATCGAAGCAGAACACCACGCGCATGCGGCACAAGGGTTCATGTCGACAGAGGACATCGAATTCGGTTACTGTACGGAGATCATGGTCCGTTTCCAAGAGGACAAGCTGAAAGATACACCGTTCAACGAAGATGCATTCCGCAACGAGTTGTCTGAACTCGGGGATTCTCTTCTTGTCGTCGCGGACGAAGAACTCTTGAAAGTTCACGTTCACGTCGAGACGCCAGGTGAAGTGATCACGAAAGGGCAACGTTTCGGTGAACTCGTCGCGGTCAAAATCGAGAACATGCGTCAACAACATTCGACGATTCTTGAAGAAGAACACGGTGCCAACCAACACGGTATTCAACAAGCGGAGAAACCGAAAGCACCATTTGCCATCGTAACGGTCGCAATGGGCGAAGGCGTCAGCGAACTGTTCCGTTCACTTGGGGCGGCCCACGTCATCGAAGGTGGTCAGACGATGAACCCGTCGACAGAAGATATCGTCAAGGCGATTGAGTCGGCACATGCGGAACACGTCTTCATCTTCCCGAACAACTCTAACATCATCATGGCGGCTGAACAAGCGGCGTCTGTCGCACCGTGCGGCGTGTCGGTCATTCCGACGAAGACCGTCCCACAAGGTCTCGCTGCAGCCATCGCATTCAATCCTGAAGCGGATGTCGAGATGAATGAACAAGCGATGAAAGCGGCAGCGGCGACCGTGAAGTCCGGCCAAGTGACATACGCTGTTCGTGATACGAGCATCGATGGCGTTGAAATCAAAAAAGATGAGCACATGGCGATTGCTGAGAAGAAAATCGTTTCTTCATCTCCATCGAGCTTAGAAGCTGCTAAACGATTAGTCGATGCGCTCATCGACGCAGACGACGAAATCGTCACGATCTTAACAGGAGAAGGCTCTTCTGCATCGGACGTAGAAGCGTTGACGTCATATATCGAATCGGTGAACGACGAGATTGAAATTGAAGTTCACGACGGCAAACAACCGCTTTACTCTTATATTTTTAGTGTGGAATAAGCTGTTTCGAATCCCTACCTTCTGTATAATGAAGGTAGGGATTTTTGAAAGGGGGAAAAATTGATGAAATATCGTAGTGTGTTTGACATCATTGGTCCGGTCATGGTCGGACCGTCGAGTTCGCATACAGCAGGTGCTGCCCGCATCGGCTTGATGGCCGGGAAGTTGTTCGGGAGAACGCCGCGTACGGCGCACATCACATTTTATGGATCGTTTGCTGACACGTATCGGGGTCACGGCACGGACGTGGCCATCGTCGGTGGAATCATGGGATTCGATACATTCGATCTGAGAATCCCACAGGCGTTAGATATCGCCCGTGAAAAAGGGATCGAGGTCATCTTTGAGACGAGTGATCTGTTGACGGATCATCCGAATACGGCCCGGGTCTTGCTCGAAGATGAATTAGGCACATTTGAGATTGTCGGAATTTCAATCGGTGGGGGAACGATTGAGATTACGGAACTGAACGGATTCCCGTTGAAACTGACAGGTGGGGGACCTGCACTCGTCGTCTTGCATCATGATCGATTCGGGGCCATCGCGGCTGTGACCGGTGTGTTGGCGAACCACCAATTAAACATTGGACATATGGAAGTGAGCCGCCATGAAAAAGGGATGCAGGCGTTGATGGCGATTGAGATTGATGAGACCATTCCTGCGGAAGTGATCGCAGAGCTGGAACGGTTACCGCAAATCGAACGGATAGCTATTTTTGGGGAATGAGGAGAATGTGTGATGTTTAAATCAGTAGAGGAATTAGTGACGATTGCAACAGAACGGAACATCCCGATTTCTGAAGTGATGATCGAGCAGGAGATGCATGTCAGACGTGCCAGTCGAGAGGACATCATCGGGATGATGGACCGAAATCTTGAAGTGATGGAGGAGGCGGTCGAACGCGCACTCCAAGGTGTCACGTCGGTTACGGGATTGACGGGGAATGATGCCGTACTCATGCAAGACTACATTCGTTCGGGCAAGTCGCTCGCGGGAGACCTCATTTTAGATGCCGTCTCGAAAGCGATTGGGACGAACGAAGTGAACGCGGCGATGGGACGAATCTGTGCGACACCGACGGCGGGGAGCGCGGGCGTCGTACCGGGAACGTTGTTTGCGGTAAAAGATCGTCTTGAAATGGACCGCGACGCGATGATCCGTTACTTGTTCACATCAGGTGCGTTCGGATTCGTCGTGGCGAACAACGCCTCGATTTCAGGGGCGGCTGGTGGATGTCAGGCCGAGGTCGGGTCGGCGACGGGCATGGCAGCCGCGGCCATCGTTGAAGCAGCTGGCGGGACACCGGACCAATCGGCCACGGCATTTGCGATCGCCCTAAAAAATATGCTCGGTCTCGTCTGTGATCCTGTGGCGGGGTTGGTCGAAGTTCCATGCGTCAAGCGAAATGCCATGGGCGGTGCCAACGCCATTGTCGCAGCAGATATGGCGCTTGCGGGGATTACCTCACGTATCCCTTGTGACGAGGTCATCTCGGCGATGCATGAAGTGGGCCAAATGATGCCGACCGCCTTAAAAGAGACGGCAAAAGGCGGACTTGCCAATACACCGACGGCTCGTCGCCTCGAACGAAATATATTTGGAGCGAAAGAAGATGCAAAACAATGATCGACTGACGACGCTGAAAGGGGTCGGGCCAGAGATGGCCAAAAAGTTAGAAGTGATGGGACTTGTTCGAATCGAGGACGTGCTGGAGCACGTCCCGTTTCGTTATGAGAATTATAATAGTGGGACGGTGACGACGGCTGTTCATGGTGACCTCGTCAAGTGGAGCGGGACTGTCCAAGCCGAACCGCTCGTTCGCTACTATAGTAAAGGGAAGAATCGTCTTCAGTTCCGGTTGTTACTCGAAGACCGATACGCCGTCCAAGTAACGATGTTCAACCGTGCCTTCTATAAAGAAAAATTGGTGATCGGGGAGACGGTGACGGTCAAAGGGAAATGGGACATGAACCGGATGACGATCAGCGCGACCGACCTTGAATTTGGTGCCCCCTCAGGCGGATTGCAACCGATTTATTCATTACGAGCCGGGCTGACACAAAAGAATTTCAGTCGGATCGTGAAGCTCGCTTTTGAGCAGGTGAACGATTTGCCCGAACAGGTCCCGCAAGCCATTCGCGACCGCTATCGATTAGTTGACCGGATGACGATGCTACGTGGGATGCATTTTCCAGATACAGTGGAGACCTATAAACAGGCGAGACGAAGCTACGTTTATGAAGAGTGTCTCATGTATCAGTTGAAATTACAGGCGTTTCGGAAAATGGAGCGGTCAGGAAACGGTCGGGCCCTTCATCTCGATAAGCATCAATTGAATGAATTCGTCAAACGGCTCGCATTCCCATTAACCGGAGCCCAGACACGGGTCATCCGTGAAATCGTATCTGACCTTGAAAGACCAGAACGGATGAACCGATTGTTACAAGGGGATGTCGGGAGCGGGAAGACCGTCGTTGCCGCGATTGCCTTGTATGCGACTGTGACGGCCGGGTATCAAGGGGCTTTGATGGTGCCAACAGAAATCCTTGCCGAACAACATGCGACATCGTTACAGGAATTATTTGAACCGTTTGGTATCACGATCGCCCTCCTGACGAGCTCGGTGAAAGGGAAGGCGCGCGAAGCCCTCCTGACGGCAATTCGATCGGGTGACGTCGACATCATCGTCGGGACGCACGCGCTCATCCAAGGACCAGTCGAATTTTCAAATTTACATTTGGCAATCACAGATGAACAACATCGATTCGGTGTCGAACAACGGAAGAAACTTCGCGATAAAGCTGAATTCGCGGACGTCTTATACATGACCGCGACGCCGATTCCAAGGACGCTTGCAATCAGTGCGTTCGGAGAGATGGATGTTTCCACGATCGATGAGATGCCAAAAGGACGAAAGCCGATTGAAACGTATTGGGCGAAACACGACCAGATCGATCGTGTGCATACAATGGTCGATCGGGAACTCGCACTCGGCCGTCAAGCGTATGTGATTGCACCTCTCATCGAGGAGTCGGATACACTAGAAGTGGAGAGTGCGACGGCACTGTATGAGCTGTTGAAAGAACGCTTCTCGAACTATGGTGTTGGTCTGATGCACGGGAAGCTATCGAGTACAGAAAAAGACGAGGTCATGAAATCATTCGCCGACAACGCGACACAGATTCTCGTCTCCACAACGGTCGTCGAGGTCGGGGTGAACGTTCCAAACGCTTCACTCATCATCATCCATGACGCCGAGCGTTTCGGTCTCGCGCAATTACACCAGTTGCGTGGCCGTGTCGGTCGTGGTGCCCATCAATCGTTCTGTATCCTCGTCGGGGACCCAAAGTCAGATGTCGGAAAAGTTCGACTGAAAACGATGACGGAGACGAACGATGGGTTCGTATTGGCGGAGAAAGATTTAGAGTTACGTGGGGCTGGTGATTTCTTCGGGACCGCACAAAGTGGTCTCCCAAGTTTCCGGGTCGCCGATCCCGTTCTCGATTTGAAAGTGATGGAAGTGGCCATGCAAGATGCTGTGAAACTTCTCGGAAGCGACGCCTTTTGGCATGACGCCCAATATGAAGGGTTACGTGGCTATTTGAAACAACTCGACCTTCTCGTTGGGGAAAGGTTAGAATAGTACTTGAAAATGACGACTAAAGAATATATACTGCTATTAGTACCAGGTATTAAGTTCTTTAGCGATTAGTTTAGGAGGGAACTGAATGCGGGTACCTAAGAAAGAGCGGCAACGCTTGTTACAAGAAACGATTGAGCATAACCCGTTCATCAAAGACGAAGAACTGTCAAAACAGTTTTCTGTCAGCATCCAGACGATTCGACTCGACCGGATGGAATTAAAAATTCCGGAAGTGAGGGAACGGATCAAACATGTGGCTTCCGAACATCTCGATGAAGTCAAATCGCTTTCAATGAGCGAGGTCATCGGTGATATGATTGACTTGAAGCTAGATGACTCTGCGATCTCAGTCCTCGATATAGAAAAAGAACACGTCTTTAGCCGCAACGAGATTGCACGTGGACACGTCTTGTTCGCGCAAGCCAACTCGTTAGCGGTGGCGCTCATCAATGATGAATTGGCGTTGACCACTAAAGCGGACATTCGCTTCAGTCGCCAAGTCCATCTTGGAGAGCGAGTCGTTGCCAAGGCTCGTGTGATGAAACTACGAGGGGACGGGAGAACGGACGTCACAGTTGAAAGTTATGTCGGTGAGGAGTGCGTCTTTGATGGCGACTTCACGATTTACCGACGTGGTGAGGAGGAGCAAGCATGAAGTTAGCGATTGATGCAATGGGTGGCGATCACGCACCGAAGGCGATTGTAGAAGGTGTGAAACGGTTCGTCGCGCAATATCCGAACGAGTCGATGGAACTCTTTTTAGTCGGTGATGAGGTGAAGATTGCCTCATACGGTCTTGATGACCCTCGAGTGACGGTCGTTCCAGCCAGTGAGATCATCACAGGCGAAGACGAACCGGTACGGGCGGTGCGCCGTAAGAAGGACAGCTCGCTCGTCGTGGCAGCTCAGCTCGTCAAAGAAGGAAAAGCGGATGCTCTCGTGTCTGCCGGGAATACCGGCGCATTGATGGCGGCGTCTCTTTTCATCATCGGACGGATCCCGGGAATCGAGCGTCCGGCATTATCTCCGACGTTCCCTACATATACCGGTAGTGGTGTCGTCGTCCTGGATGTCGGAGCGAATCCGGATGCAAAAGCTGAACACCTCGTCGACTATGCGATTATGGGTTCACTGTATGCGGAACATGTGCGTGGCATCAAGACACCGCGTGTCGCCCTTCTCAATATCGGGACAGAAGCGGGTAAAGGAAATGCGCTGACAAAAGAAGCGTTCCCCCTCCTTGAACAGGCACCTGTCCATTTTGTTGGGAATGTCGAAGCGCGTGAAGCGATGTCAGGTGACGTGGACGTCATCGTGACCGAAGGATTTGCCGGAAACATCTTGTTAAAGGGTGTGGAGGGCTCCTCTTCGATGCTCATGAAGATGATGAAAGAACAATTCACGAGTGACCTTGTATCTAAACTCGCCGCTCTCATCTTAAAACCGAAATTGAGACGATTAAAAGAAACGCTGGATTATCGCGAACACGGGGGAGCCGGATTATTCGGGATTAATGCGCCGGTCATCAAGGCGCATGGGTCGAGCGATGCACTCGCCATCATGAGTGCGTTGAAACAGGCGAAAATCATGGTAGATCACGATGTCGTGGAAAAAATCAAGCGTGCCAAAGCCATAGACTAAGCGAAAGCAGGTGAAGATATGGGGAAAGTAGCATGGGTGTTTCCGGGGCAAGGTTCTCAAGCCGTTGGAATGGGACAAACCTTTTTAGATCACCCTGAAACGCTTCAAGCAATCGGACGTCGACTCGGGTTTGACCTCCTTGAAGTCATGTCATCCGGGTCGAAGGAAGACCTACAAGAAACGGAAGTGGCACAGCCGGCCATCGTGGCGCACGCCTCGCTCCTCGCGCAAGCCTATGCGAAGAGCGGTGCGGCACCAGATGTCGTCATCGGGCATAGTGTCGGTGAATATGCGGCGCTCGTCAGTGCGGGTGTCATCGATCTTGAAGAGGCGACCGTCCTCGTCCGAGCACGTGGGCAGTTGATGTCTGAAGTGAAGGATGGAACGATGGCGGCAGTCGTCGGGATGACCGATCTTCAAGAGGCGCTCCATATCACTGAAAAGATCAGTGCGAGCGGGAATTTAGTTCAAATCGCCAACTTGAATTGTCCTGGTCAATTCGTGATTTCAGGGCATGTCGACGCGGTCGAACAAGCGGGCGTGGAATTGAAGGCTGCCGGTGCGAAGCGGGTATTGCCGTTAAATGTATCTGGAGCGTTCCATAGTTCCTACATGATGCCGGCGGCAACGCGTTTCCAAGATGTCCTCGCCTCGTCACCGTTTGAAGCGGCTTCCGTCGACTTGATTTCGAACGTGGACGCGGCGGTGCATCGTGACCCTGAACAGTTGAAGGCGTTATTGACGAAACAACTGTATTCGTCTGTCCGCTTTGAAGATTGTGTACGCAAGGCGATTGCAGACGGGGTAGACACGTTCATCGAGTTCGGTCCATCTTCACCGCTTTCAGGATTGATTAAACGAATCGACTCGAACGTTTCGATTCAAAAGGCGACCACGCTAGAAGAAGTCGCCTCGTTAGGAGGAGAAGTACGTGCATGATCAAGTGGCGATCGTGACTGGGGCGTCCCGGGGAATCGGGGCGGCCATCGCGAAACGTTTAGGGGAAGATGGCTTTCGGGTCGTCGTGAACTACTCGGGTAGTGAACAAAAGGCGAATGATGTCGTGGCCATGATCACGGAGGCAGGCGGCGAAGCCATCGCCGTGAAAGCAGACGTATCGAATGCTGACGATGTCAAAGCGCTCGTCAAGACGACAGTCGATACGTTCGGACGCGTCGATTGTCTTGTCAACAATGCAGGAATCACGCGTGACGGGTTACTCATGCGGATGAAAGAAGCCGATTTCGAAGATGTGCTATCGACGAACTTAAAAGGCGCCTTTTTGACATCACAAGCCGTCACGAGACCTTTGCTCAAGTCGAAAGCAGGTCGAATCATCAACATCGCCTCGGTTGTCGGGATTACCGGCAATGCAGGACAAGCGAACTATGCGGCTGCAAAAGCAGGGTTGATCGGATTGACAAAATCGGTGGCGCGCGAACTTGCGGGACGTCACGTGACGGTCAATGCCGTCTGTCCAGGGTTCATTCAAACGGATATGACCGATGCCTTGACAGATGCTCAACGAGAGGCTACACTCGAGCAAATTCCGTTCAACCGTTTCGGACAGGTGGAGGATGTGGCGAACCTTGTCTCCTTCCTCGCATCGGAACAAGCGGCTTATGTGACCGGGCAGACGATTGCCGTCGATGGCGGCATGACGATGGCGTAAAAGAGAACTTTACCAACAGACTGACATTTAATATACTTACCTTTGGAGGGATTTTATCATGACAAAAGAACAAATTTTAGTAGACGTACAAGAAGCAGTTGCTGAGAAGCTCGGGAAAGACGTATCTGAGATCACAGCAGAGAAATCGTTCAAGGATGACCTTGGTGCGGATTCACTTGAAGTAATGGAAATGGTGATGGACCTCGAAGACAAATTCGACATCACGATCGAAGACGAAGACGCTGAGAAGCTCGCGACTGTTGGCGACGTAGTGGCTTACATCGAAACAAAATTGTAATCAAGCCATCCCACCGCTCGGTTCCGGGCGGTGGGCTTGTGCTTATTCATGGAGGGAACTATGACAAAAGACAAACGACGGTTTGACCGTCAAGGGTCGGCGCAGCGACGTCGGCGTCAGGAGATGGAACGAGCACGCATCTTGGAACTATTTAAATCATTGGAAGAACGGTTAGACGTTCAATTTTCGAATCACGACTTGTTGATGCAGGCGTTCACACACTCATCTTATGTGAATGAGCAACGCGGGTTACGAAAAGACAATGAACGTTTAGAATTTTTAGGGGATGCTGTTTTAGAACTGACCGTATCTCGCTTTCTCTATGAGACTTATCCGGAGCGCTCCGAGGGGGAATTGACGAAATTACGAGCGGCGATCGTATGCGAACCGTCACTCGTGAATTTTGCGGAAGCTTTTGCTTTCTCTGACTTCATCTTGCTTGGGAAAGGTGAAGAGTTGACCGGTGGACGAAAACGTCCGGCACTGCTTGCCGACGTGTTCGAATCCTATATCGGTGCTCTTTATTTGGACCAGGGAATTGAGGCCGTCGAACGATTCCTCGCCGAAGCGGTTTTTCCGAAAGTCTTAGCGGGAGTATTTGAAGAACAGACGGATTTCAAGAGCCAGTTACAGGAGAGCGTTCAACGGGAAGGACTCGGACCTGTTTCGTATGAGATTATCGAAGAACGCGGACCGGCGCATAGCCGGGAATTCGTCGCACATGCACGCCTCAGTGACGACATCGTCGGTGAAGGGGTCGGACGTTCGAAAAAAGAAGCCGAGCAATTGGCTGCCAAAGAAGCGCTTATTGCCTTTAACCGGCGCTACGCAGATTTATAAACAAAAGGAGTGGACCGCCTAGGGATCCACTCCTTTTCATGTCAATTGACCGAGTTCTTCGACGATACCATCGACTTCCGACAAAGAGAGCGAAGAGCGTGTCATCACATACTCGTAAATCTCTTTCACCGCTGACGGATCAGCCGCATTATATTCTTCCGCTTTGATCGCACCGCGGTTAATAATGTTCATCTTATCCAAAATCGCTTCAATCATCTGTTCATTCGTCATCTGTATTCCCCTTTCTACAGTTCTTTTTAGAATAGCATGATTCGGGCATTTTGACGAACTGTTAACTGTGGTAAAATATACAGATGAATGCTTACTGCGGATAGGATGGTCACGATGCACTTAAAACGAATCGAACTCGCTGGCTTTAAATCATTTGCCAAGCGAATTGAATTAGATTTCCGTCCCGGCGTCACGGCTGTTGTAGGGCCGAACGGGAGCGGGAAATCCAATATATCGGACGCTGTTCGCTGGGTACTCGGAGAACAGTCGGCCAAATCACTTCGTGGTGCCAAGATGGAAGATGTCATCTTTGCCGGAAGTGAAGGAGAGAACCACCGAAATGTCGCCGAAGTCACGCTCGTCCTCGATAATCGAGACGAACAGTTACGTCTCCCATATGAAGAAGTGAGTGTGACCCGTCGCGTGACCCGAAGTGGGGACAGCGACTATTTTATGAATAAAAAACCATGTCGGTTAAAAGATGTGATTGATTTGTTTATGGATACAGGTCTTTCACGAGATGCGTTCGCCATCATCGGGCAAGGGCGGGTCGAACAGGTCATTTCCGGGAAACCGGAGGAGCGCCGTGCCGTCATCGAAGAGGCCGCCGGCGTACTGAAATATCGTCAGCGAAAAAAACAGGCTGAACGCAAGTTGCAGGACACCGAATTAAACTTGTCCCGAGTCGACGACATTCTGTTCGAGTTGGCGGACCGGGTCGAACCGCTCCGTGAACAGGCGGCACTCGCGCGGGAGTACAAAGTCGCCAAAGCGAGGCATGATGAACTCGAAACGGGAATCATGGGCGCAGAAATTCAATTGCTCCAACAGGAGATTGAGCAAGTGTCGGCACGTCACGTGGAATCGGTTCAACAGTTATCTGACTGTGACCGTTCGGTACGTGACCTCACGGAGGAACGTAGCGGGCTCGAAGCAACGCTTGCTGAGCTGCGTGAAGAATTGACAGAGCTCAACCAAAACGAACGGGAGCACTCGACCTATGTCGAGCGCTTGACGGGTGACATCAAGCTCGCAAAAGCACAAGAAGAACATGGTGCCGAGATGAAAGAACGACTCATCCGTCAACGTGAAGAAGTACGTGCGGAGATGACCGAGCTTGAAGCGCAGTTGAAGGTCGTTCGTGAAGAACTTGACCAAAAAGGAAACACGTTGAAACAAACGACTGCGACGAGAGAGACGCTTCAACAACAGTTGACAGCCGCCTCTCGTGATTTCAATGCTGAAATTGAAGCGTTACAAAGTGAGGCGTTTGAACTCGCGACAACGAAAGCGACAATCGGTAACCAACAAAAGCGGGAACAACGAGATATCGATGTCGCCGTCGAGTCGAAAGAACGCCTTCTTCGCGAGAACAAACATCGTCTCGAGGATCGATCCTCGCAGGAAGCGGCGCTTTTGACGACTCGAGAACAGTATGAAGTGGTGCAAAGTCGCTTTGAACAACTGAGTAAAAAAGAAACGGAACTTCGGGACGAAGAGACGTCAATTCGTGAAAAACGTACCCGAGCCGAATCGTCTTATTACGATCTCGAACGCCGCCGTCAGAAGACGGAAGACCGAATCGAGATGCTCGAACGGATGAAGCAATCGTATGAAGGCTATTTCCATGCGGTCAAGTTCGTCTTAAAAGACCGCTCACCAGGTGTCCTTGGTGCTGTCGCCGAATTGATTCGTGTCCGTCCTTCGTATGAAGCGGCAATCGAAACGGCACTTGGGCAGACGCAGCAGCATGTGGTCGTACAAGATGAGTCAGTGGGGCGCCGTGAAATTGATAAATTACGAAAAGCCAACGCAGGACGGGCGACATTCTTGCCGATGACGACGATCAAGCCGAGATTCGTGCCGAGTGACGTGTTCGATCGACTCGACTCGATGAACGGATTTGTCGGGGTGGCGTCGGAACTCGTTGAAACAGATGCATCATACGAGACGTTGAAAAAGTCGTTGCTCGGTTCGGTGCTCGTGGCTGAGACACTTGAAGTCGCGAACCGCATCGCCCAATCGACGGGTTATCGTTTCCGTGTCGTCACGTTAGAAGGGGACATCGTCAACGTCGGTGGTTCGATGACGGGTGGTAGTCGCAAGCAGGGCGTGGCCCTATTCACGCAGTCGCGCGAATTGGATGACTTGAAACAAGGTCTCACCCAAGGGCTCGCCATGTTGCATGAACAACAAACACGTCTTCAAGAGTATACAGAACAGTTGACGGACATTACGCGTCAATTATCTGAACTTCGGGATGAGAAACGTTCCGTTGAAACGAACCTCCGTGAAGTCGAGTCGGCCTATCGTACTGCGGAACGTGCCTCGCTCGATGCCAAGTCACAACTGGAACTGTTCGATCATGAAATGATGCGCTACGAGCGGACGATTGAGACAGCGACTGCCGAATTAGAGCGACTGACGATTGAATTGGCCGACACAGACCGCGCACAAGCTGACATTCGTTCTCGTCTCGAATCGCTTCGGGCAGAGCAGGCGAAAAGTGCTGAGAGCACGGGCCAACTGGAATCGATGCTTCGTCAAAACGAGCTCGATCTTCAGCGTCACACGCTCGAAGAAGAACGGGTCCGATATGAATTGGACCGTTTGACGACCGAACAAAATCGTCTGCAGGAACGAAGCGATCAGATGGAGCGTGAACTGAAGCGGCTCGAGAGTGGAGAAGTCGTGTCGTCTATGGAACTTGAGGCGACGCTTGCCACTGCCAAACTGGATTTCACAGAAATTCAAGAGCGGCTTCAAGAAGTGACGGCAACACTCAAGACGAACGAAGAGGCGTATCGGATCATACGTCAACGGGTCGATCAGGCAACGGAGGCAAGACGTCAAGCAGAAGCTGTCGTCCGAAAACTCGAAACGGCAAAACAAGAGTTCGAGCTGAAACGACAATGGAAGCTCGATGCATTAGAAGAGAACGGACTCGTTGCTGAACTATTACCGGCACTCGAGATCCCACTAGAAGAGGCGAAAGAGGAATTCAAGTTGCTCGTTCGTCAAATCGAAGAAATCGGACCGGTCAATCTGAATGCAATCGAAGAGTTTGATAGTGTCCACGAACGGTTCACATTCTTATCCGAGCAACGGGATGACCTCGTCAGTGCAAAAGAGGATTTATATGAGATCATCGCCGAGATGGACCGCGAAGTGACACGCCTCTTCAAAGAGACGTATACGAGCGTCCGGGCGCACTTCAAACAGACGTTCACCGAGCTCTTCGGTGGCGGGGAAGCGGATTTGAAATTGGTCGACGAATCGGATTTGTTGAACACAGGAATCGAAATCGTCGCCAAACCACCGGGTAAAAAGTTACAGACACTCAGTCTGTTGTCTGGTGGGGAGCGTGCGCTGACGGCCATCGCCTTATTGTTTGCGATTTTGAAGACGCGTCCGGTACCGTTCTGTGTCCTCGATGAAGTCGAGGCGGCCCTTGACGAGGCGAACGTGCATCGTTTCGGAGAATACATTCGGACGTTGTCGATCGACACGCAGTTCGTCATCATCACGCACCGTAAAGGCACGATGGAAGCGGCGGACACACTATATGGCGTCACGATGCAACAGAACGGGGTGTCCGAGGTTTTATCGGTCGAACTGTCTGAAGCAAAACGTGTCGTTGAAATGGATGAAGAGATGGAGGAATCACGTTGAGCTTTTTCAAGAAATTAAAAGAGAAATTGACGACATCTACCCAAGAGGTGTCACAGAAGTTTACAGAGGGGTTGACGAAGACACGTGACGGCTTTGCAAGTGCCGTCAACGACCTCGTCTATCGCTTCCGCGAGGTGGATGAAGATTTCTTTGATGAACTCGAAGATTTACTCATTCAAGCGGACGTCGGCGTCACGACGACGATGGACCTCGTCGAAGATTTGAAAGAAGAAGTGAAGCGACGTAATTTGAAGGACCCGGTCGCGGTGCGTGACGCACTCGTCGAAGTGGTGGCGAACCGCCTCCAAGAGGATGAATCGGACCGTGAACTGAATATGCAGGACGGACTCACGGTCATCTTGTTTGTCGGCGTCAATGGTGTCGGAAAGACGACGACCATCGGCAAGCTGGCGCACCAGTTGAAATCTGAAGGGCGTTCCGTCATGCTCGCGGCAGGCGATACGTTCCGTGCCGGCGCTATCGAGCAACTTCAAGTATGGGGAGAACGTGTCGGGGTACCTGTCATTCGTCAAACGGAAGGATCTGACCCGGCTGCTGTCGTCTTTGACGCCGTTCAGGCTGCTAAGTCACGCAACATGGACGTCTTGATTTGTGATACGGCGGGACGTCTTCAAAATAAGGTCAATCTAATGAAAGAACTTGAAAAAGTCAAACGAGTCATTGAGCGAGAAGTACCGAACGGACCGCACGAGGTATTGCTCGCATTAGACGCGACGACGGGGCAAAACGCCATGGTTCAAGCGAAAGCGTTCAAAGAAGCGACGAACGTGAGCGGAATCGTCCTCACGAAGCTCGATGGGACGGCCAAAGGCGGAATTGTCCTAGCGATTCGGAACGAACTCGATATCCCGGTCAAGTATGTCGGCCTTGGAGAGAAGATTGACGATTTACAGGAGTTTGATCCAGAACAGTTCGTCCTTGGATTGTTCGGTGACGTTTTTGAAGACAAGAACGAGGAAGCTTTGACAGAAAAAGAGGACACAAACGAGGACCTCGCCTAAGTTTTGCTGTTAAGAAAAAAACTTGACAAGTACTAGGCACGGCTGTACTATAGGTAGTTGTAAAGGGATTTCACTTAACATGTGGAGGTGAAAGGTTTGACGCTCGAAAAAACGAATCGCATGAACTATCTCATCGATTTCTATCAAGCGCTCCTCACACCGAAACAGCGCAACTATATGTCTCTTTATTACCTAGATGACTACTCGCTCGGAGAGATTGCGGAAGAGTTTGAAGTCAGCCGTCAAGCGGTCTACGATAACATAAAGCGTACAGAAACGATGCTTGAACAGTACGAGGAAAAGCTAGCCTTATTCGAAAAGTTCGAACAGCGCCAGCAACTTCTTCAGACCCTCAAACGTCAAGTCGAGCTCACCGATGACGTGAGCGCCACGATTTCTGCGCTTGAGAATTTAGAGTAGGGGGCTGAAGCATGGCATTTGAAGGATTATCAGAACGATTGCAATCGACACTTTCAAAAATGCGCGGTAAAGGGAAAATCTCGGAGACCGATGTCAAAGAGATGATGCGTGAGGTACGCCTCGCCCTCCTCGAAGCCGACGTCAACTTTAAAGTCGTCAAGCAATTCGTCAATGACGTGAAGGAGCGCGCCGTTGGTCAGGATGTCATGAAATCATTGACGCCAGGTCAACAAGTCGTCAAAATCGTTCACGAAGAGTTGTCGAACTTGATGGGAAGCGATGTCGTCCCGATCACATTCAGTCAGAAACCACCGACAGTCGTCATGATGGTCGGTCTGCAAGGGGCAGGGAAAACGACAACGACCGGGAAGCTAGCGAACTTGATTCGCAAAAAGCATAACCGAAGTCCTCTTCTCGTCGCGGCGGACATTTACCGTCCGGCGGCAATCAAGCAGCTCGAGACACTCGGAAAACAACTCGATTTACCGGTCTTCTCACTTGGTGATCAAGTGAAGCCGGAAGAGATTGTGACGAAGGCACTCGAGTACGCAAAAACAAATCATCACGATTTCGTGTTGATCGATACGGCCGGTCGCCTTCATATCGATGAGACGCTTATGGGCGAGCTCGAAAATGTGAAGACGATTGCCAAACCAAATGAGATCTTCCTCGTCGTCGATTCGATGACGGGTCAAGATGCGGTCAATGTGGCCGACAGTTTCAATGAGAAACTCGGAATCACCGGGGTCGTGCTCACAAAGCTCGACGGAGATACACGAGGCGGGGCAGCCCTTTCGATCAAGGCAGTCACGGGAGCGCCGATTAAATTCGTCGGTCTCGGAGAAAAGTTGGATGCCCTCGAACCATTCCACCCGGAACGCATGGCGTCACGGATCCTTGGAATGGGGGACGTGCTCTCGCTCATTGAAAAAGCCGAGACACAGATGGACCAAGACGCAGCGAAGGAGCTTGAAAGCAAAATTCGTGACGCGTCATTCACGTTCGATGATTTCATTGAACAGTTGGCCCAAGTGAAAAACATGGGACCAATTGATGAATTACTTTCGATGTTACCTGGTGCAGGTAAGATGAAAGGGTTGAAGAACGTCCAAATCGACGAGAAACAACTCGATCACGTCGAAGCGATCATTCGCTCGATGACGAAACATGAGCGCGCCAATCCGGAAGTGCTCAACGCGAGTCGTCGTAAGCGGATCGCAAAAGGGAGCGGTCGCTCGATTCAAGAAGTGAACCGTCTCATCAAACAGTTCGATGACATGAAGAAGATGATGAAACAAATGTCAGGACAAATGAAAGGGAAGAAAAAAGGCCTTGGCCTTCCATTCTTCTAACAAAACCTTTTGTCAGTCGAACGAAAAAGCTGTATACTATAAAAGTTGTCAATTCTTAAACACATGATGGAGGTATATTACCATGGCAGTTAAAATTCGTCTTAAGCGCATGGGCGCAAAAAAATCACCTTTCTACCGTATCGTTGTAGCAGACTCACGTTCACCACGTGACGGTCGCTTCATCGAGCAAGTTGGTCACTACAACCCGGTTGCAAAACCAGAAGCTGAAGTTCGCATCAACGAAGAACTCGCTCTCAAATGGTTGGCAGACGGCGCGAAGCCATCTGACACAGTACGTAACTTGTTCTCTAAAGCAGGGATCATGGAGAAATTCCACAACGCGAAAAACGCGAAGTAATGATGTGGCCGACCTTTTCTGAGGTCGGCCTATTTTGTTGAGGAGGGAATAGAGATGGACTGGTTATATGTAGGGAAAATCGCCAATACGCACGGCCTGAAAGGGGAAGTGAAGATCTTGGCGGCGACAGACTTTCCAGAAGAACGATTTAAAAAAGGAAACACGTTGTTCCTTGATGTCGACGGAACGAAACAGGAAATGACGATCACGACGTATCGTCCGCATAAGCAGTTTCACCTCGTCACGTTCAAAGGGTTTGACAATATCAATCTCATTGAAAAATATAAAGGGCTGAAACTGTATGTCCACGCCGAACACGTCCACGATTTGGATGAACACGAATTTTATTATCATGAAATCATCGGCTGCGAGGCTGTCGTGGATGGGGAAGTCATCGGTGTCGTCGACGACATCTTTGAAACGAACGGAGCGAACGATGTCTGGGTCATCAAACGACCAGGCAAGTCGGATGCGCTCATCCCTTATATAGAATCGGTCGTCCAAGAGATCGATGTCGATGCGAAACGTGTCGTCATCACGCCAATCCCAGGAATGATTGACGATGAAGATTGATGTATTGACGTTGTTCCCCGAGATGTTTCATGCGCTCGATCACTCCATCGTTGGTCGAGCGAAGACGCTCGGGCAAGTGGAGATGTCGTTCCTCAACTTCCGGGACTTTTCAACGAACAAGCATCACAAGGTAGACGATTATCCGTACGGCGGGGGCGCGGGCATGCTGCTCACCCCACAGCCGATCTTTGATGCGTTTCATTCCCTTGAGGCGAAGAGCCCACGGGTCATTCTGACGACGCCTACCGGAAAACCGTTCAATCAACGAATGGCCGAGGTATGGGCGAAGGAGGAACATCTGGTCTTTCTATGTGGACACTATGAAGGGTTCGATCAACGGATTCATGATGAACTGGCGACCGACGAGGTGTCGATCGGTGACTTCGTTTTGACAGGTGGAGAGCTTGCGACGATGGTCATGATCGATGCGACCGTAAGGCTCATTCCGGATGTCCTTAATGCTCAGGCGAGCCATGAAGACGACTCGTTCTCGACAGGTCTCTTGGAATACCCTCACTATACGCGACCGGCTGATTTTCGTGGATTGACCGTGCCGGACGTCCTCTTGTCGGGAAATCACGCCCGAATCGAGGCGTGGCGCCGGGAGCAATCGCTCGAACGCACGTATCGACGACGTCCGGATTTGCTCGAACATGTCGAGTTGACGGATGTCGATAAAAAGTTCCTGCAATCGTTGCGCGATTGAGAAATATATGCTATGTTTGAGCATGTGGGTTAAACCCATCGATTACCGATGTTCCGCTATTGGATGCTTGGGCATATGAAGATATGAACATTGAAGAAAAAGGAGATATGATTCATGAACACACAAAAACTGTTCCGTGAAATCACAGAAGAACAATTCAAATCGGACGTACCTGCTTTCCGTCCTGGTGACACTGTACGTGTCCACGTTAAAGTTGTAGAGGGAACGCGTGAGCGTATCCAGATCTTCGAAGGTGTTGTAATCAAGCGTAAAGGTGGCGGCATCAGCGAAACATTCACAGTCCGTAAGATTTCTTACGGTGTAGGTGTTGAGCGTGCATTCCCGCTTCACTCACCACGCGTTGCACAAATCGAAGTCGTACGCTACGGTAAAGTTCGCCGTGCGAAACTTTACTACCTCCGTAACCTTCGCGGTAAAGCAGCACGTATTAAAGAAATCCGTCGTTAAGATGGGAATTAAGCTTGTCGCTTGCGACAAGCTTCTTTTTTTCTAGTACAATAAGTTCAAATGGATAGAGGAGTGAGTGAAGTTGAAAGAAGTGTTTAGTTGGCTAAAAGCCATCGTCGTCGCTCTCGTCATCGCGTTCGTCATCCGGACGTTCATCTTCGTTCCTGTCATCGTTGAAGGAGAGTCGATGATGCCGACACTCCACAATGCGGATCGAATGATCGTCAGTAAAATTTCGAACTATGTTGGGGAGCTAGACCGAGGCGATATCGTCGTATTCCATGCGACAGAATCAAAAGATTATATTAAACGTGTCATCGCCATCCCAGGCGACACGCTCGAATATCGAGATGATGTACTTTATATTAACGGTGAAGCGGTCGAAGAGCCGTATTTAGACGAGTTTCGTGCCCAGATGAACGGGTTCCCGTTGACGGAGAACTTCACACTCGAACAAGTGACGGGTGAGTCGGTCGTTCCAGAGGAATCGTATTTCGTCATGGGAGACAATCGTCAAAACTCGAAAGACAGCCGTGAGATCGGATTTGTGTCGAAAGAGGAGATTGTCGGCAAGACGAACTTCATCTTCTGGCCACTCGATGATGTTGGCACGGTAGAAGATTAAGGTGGTGCTTTTTTGGCAATTCAATGGTTTCCTGGCCACATGGCCAAAGCAAGAAGACAAGTAACTGAAAAATTAAAGCTGATCGATGTCGTCATCGAACTCGTGGATGCCCGCGTGCCTCAATCGAGTCGTAACCCGATGGTCGATGAGATTACAGCAGGAAAACCTCGTCTCATCGTCTTGAACAAAGCAGACATGGCCGATCCCGTCGTGACGGATGCGTGGTTACGCGCCTTGAAACGCGAAGAGGTCGAGGTTGTCGCAGTCGACGCGAAGCATAGCAAAGGCTTAAAACAGCTCATCACGGGTGCTCAGAAGTTGATGAAAGAAAAGCATGACCGGATGCGTGAGAAGGGGCGTAACCCCGGACCGATCCGTGCGCTCATCATCGGAATCCCGAACGTCGGGAAGTCGACGCTCATCAACCGTCTCGCTGGACGAAACATTGCTATCACGGGCGACCGTCCTGGTGTGACGAAGCGTCAACAGTGGATCAAGATGAAAGGCGGCGAGATGGAACTGTTGGACACGCCGGGGATTCTCTGGCCGAAGTTCGAGGATCAACTTGTCGGATATCGTCTAGCCGCGACCGGCGCCATCAAAGACGAGATTCTCAACTTGGATGATATCGCCTTGTATACGGTTCGCGAGTTGCATGCTCGTTATCCGGAACAATTAAAGGAACGATTTAAACTTGAAACGTTACCCGAGGACGGCGTGGAGCTCCTTGAGTTGATCGGGAAAAAGCGTGGTCTCATCAGTGGTGGTTACGTCGATTTCGAAAAGGCGAGCGAACTACTTTTAAATGAACTACGACATGAAAAAATCGGACGGATCTCCCTTGAGACACCGGCTGATCACGAAATGGCGTAAAGCCCTGTGCACACAGGGCTTTTTTGAATAGGAGGAAGACCGTGACGATTCAACAGATTAAACAACAACTTCAACAAATCCGATATGAAGAGTGGAACCAATTGAAGTCGACGTTGTCACAAGACCCACGTGCGGGCGTTCAGACATTGATTCGACAAAAAGAGCGTCAATTCGAACGGGAACAAGCGTTACGTGAGGATTTCGAACGACGGATGATCTATGAGCGTGAGTGGAAGCATAAAGGGTATACGCGGGTCGTCGGCGTGGACGAGGTCGGACGGGGGCCGCTTGCGGGACCGGTCGTGGCAGCAGCGGTCTTGTTGCCGGATGGGTTCTACCTCCCGGGATTGAATGATTCGAAAAAAATGACCAAATCGGCGAGGGATGCGGCATACGCACACATCATCGAGGTCGCAGAGGTCGGTGTCGGGATTGTCGAGCCCGCGATAATCGATGAGATTAACATCTATGAGGCGACGAAGCTTGCGATGACAGAGGCGATTCATCAAGTCGGAGAAGTGGACGCCCTATTGATTGACGCCATGAAACTCGAGCTCGACATTCCCCAACAGTCTTTGATTAAAGGGGACACCCTCAGTGTGTCAATAGCCGCTGCAAGTGTCGTCGCTAAGGTGGTGAGGGACCGGATGATGGAAGAATATGATTTGACGTATCCTGGATACGGATTTGCGAAAAACGCAGGGTATGGGACAGAAACTCATTTAGAAGGGTTGAGACGCCTTGGGGTGACTCCGATCCATCGCCGTACATTCGCCCCCATCAAGTATATGTGAAAGGAGTGGTCGCGTTGCGGATCGATCATCAAGGGGTGATGCCGTTCAAAGTGACGGAACAGACGTCACGCCCGCTACTACTAGGGAACACAGTCGTCGGCAAGGTGTTACAGCTCTTACCTGGCAACGAGGCGGTCATGCAACTGCCACAAGGGATCTTCCGGGTCGGTGTCAATGCGAACGTGAAAGAGAACGTCACGTATAAGCTGGTCGTCACGGACGTCGAGCCGAAGCTCGTCTTGAAAGTCGTCACGCAAGCGACGGAATCGCTCATGGCTGCCAAGTCGCCTCTTCAAGCGTTAGGAGAACAGCTCGGACGCTTGATGCGAGAACCGATGCTGACGCCAGAATCCGTGAAGGCGGCCGGGAAAAACGCATTAGAAAGCGGCGCGGGTCAGGATGTAAAGGCGCTCGTCGGGGAGCTATTCAAAGCGAAAGGTGAACCGAAGTTCGAGCAGTTCGTGCGCGCACAGGAAGCGTTCAACGCGAGCCAAAGCCCGCCGTTCGTCGCTCAAGCATTTCACATACCGCAATTGGGTCCGTTTGAAAACGTCCAACTTCGCCTAGAGGCACCGAAACGAGAGACGATGGACTCGGATCATGCGCGGATCGTCTTGTTTCTTGAGACGCCGCGATTCGGTGAGACGGGAATCGATGTGTTGATTCAAAAGCGTTACGTGTCCGTACGGGTATTCAATGAGCAACACGATTTGACTCCATACGTCCGTACATACGAACCACTTTTGAAAGAAGGCCTAAAAAAGGTGTCGTTCGAACTGTCTTCATTTTCGTATGAGGCGAAGCGTGAACATGTTCCGGCTACGTTCGCGCCACTCGGAAAGGTGGACCTCCAAATATGAAAGACCAGAAGAAAGCGATGGCGCTCTCCTATGAGCAGTCGATGGATGCGCCGCACGTCGTAGCAAAGGGAACGGGCATCGTCGCCGAGCGGATGCTTGAGATTGCTTTAGCGAACGGAGTTCCTGTTCATGAAGACCCAGCGCTCCTCTCGTTATTGTCGGCGTTGAACATCGAAGAGCAAATCCCGGAGGACGTTTATCAGGTCATTGCCGAACTTTTTGTGTTTCTTTATCAGATGGAACAGGATAAAATTTGATTTGTCTAGGGATATATGTGAAAAAAAGATGAAAACTTAAAGCAAGAACGATAGACAGCGCTTTCAGTTTTTCGTTACAATAGACGTGCCGATATTAAAGGGGACTAAGGGGGAAAACATATGAATATCCATGAGTATCAGGCGAAAGAATTGTTAAGAGAGTTTGGGGTAGCCGTTCCGACGGGTTATCCGGCCTTTACTGTTGAAGAAGCTGTGGCAGCTGCTGCGAAGCTTGACGGTGAAGTGAAGGTAGTAAAAGCTCAAATCCACGCAGGTGGCCGCGGTAAAGCGGGTGGCGTTAAACTTGCGAAGACAGATGAAGAAGTGAAGCAATATGCTTCAGAGATTCTCGGGAAAACGCTCGTGACACACCAAACAGGTCCGGAAGGAAAAGTTGTCCAGCGTCTCTATATCGAAGAAGGTTCTGCGATTGACCAAGAATTTTACTTAGGGCTCGTGCTTGACCGTTCGATCGGCCGAATTGTCATCATGGGTTCATCTGAAGGTGGAATGGACATCGAAGAAGTCGCTGAACATACACCAGAGAAGATTCATAAAGAGATCGTCGACCCGGTCGTGGGCTTACGTCCATTCCAGGCGCGTCGTCTCGCATTCAAAATGGAAGTCCCGACGAAACTCGTCAACGAGTTCAGTGACATGGTCATGAAGTTGTACAAAGTGTACGTCGAGACAGATTGCACAATCGCGGAAATCAACCCGCTCGTCACGACGAAAGACGGCAACGTCATCGCGCTCGATGCGAAGTTGAACTTCGATAGCAACGCGCTCTATCGTCACTCGGACATCCTTGCGCTTCGTGATACGACGGAAGAAGACCCACGTGAAGTGGAAGCGTCGAAACACGACCTCAGCTACATCGCACTCGACGGAAACATAGGTTGTCTCGTCAACGGTGCCGGTCTTGCGATGGCTACGATGGATATCATCAAGCATTACGGCGCTGAACCCGCTAACTTCCTCGACGTAGGTGGCGGTGCGACGAAAGAAAAAGTAACAGAAGCATTCAAGTTGATCTTGTCTGATGACCAGGTCAAAGGAATCTTCGTTAACATTTTCGGTGGAATCATGAAGTGTGACATCATCGCAGAGGGGATTGTCGCTGCGACGAAAGAAATCGGACTCGACTTACCACTCGTCGTTCGCTTAGAAGGAACGAACGTTGATGCCGGGAAGCGCATTCTCGATGAATCTGGACTTGCGATCACGACGGCCAACTCGATGGCTGACGGTGCAGAAAAAATCGCAGCACTTGTTCGATAAGGGGGAAACGACATGAGTATTTGGGCGGATAAAGATACGAAAGTAATCATTCAAGGGATTACAGGGAAGCAAGGTCTGTTCCACGGTGAACAGATGCTCGCATATAACACGAAATTAGTCGGTGGTGTCACACCTGGTAAAGGTGGCACGACGGTCCTCGACAACGTTCCAGTCTTCAACACCGTTTCTGAAGCGGTCGAAGCGACTGGTGCCAATGCATCGATCATCTATGTTCCACCTGCTTTCGCAGCGGATTCGATCATGGAAGCGGCTGATAGCGGCATCGAGCTCATCATCTGTATCACAGAAGGAATCCCAGTTGTAGACATGATTCAAGTGAAACGTTATCTCGAGGACAAACCGGCTCGTTTAATCGGACCAAACTGTCCTGGTATCATCACACCAGGAGAAGCAAAACTTGGCATCATGCCTGGCTATATTCATACGAAAGGGCACGTCGGAATCGTATCACGTTCTGGGACGCTCACGTATGAGGCGGTTCATCAGTTGACGACAGCAGGTATCGGTCAGTCGACGGCTGTCGGAATCGGGGGAGACCCGGTCAACGGAACAAACTTCATCGATACGCTCAAAGCGTTCAACGAAGATGAGGACACGAAAGCGGTCATCATGATCGGGGAAATCGGTGGAACGGCTGAAGAAGAGGCAGCTGAATGGGTAAAAGCCAACATGACGAAACCGGTCATCGGTTTCATCGGCGGGCAGACGGCTCCTGAAGGCAAGCGTATGGGACATGCGGGCGCAATCATCTCAGGTGGTAAAGGGACGGCTGCTGAGAAGATCAAGACATTGAACGCGAATGGGATCGAAGTCGCTGAAACACCGGCGGTCATCGGTGAAACATTGATTCGTGTCTTGAAACAGCAAGGATTATACGAAGCGTGTGTCACGGGGCAACCGACGACATAAGAATCTTGAGGGATGCTTGCATCCCTCATTTTTTTAAAGGAGAGTTTGTGATGAATCAAACAATAGCTCGGTTTGCTGCAGCGCGAATGCCAGTTGAGTTTGTGCATCATTATTTGAACGGAACACTCGGGGCACATCGCACACAATTTTCTGAACATGTCTGGAGACGGGCCGAACGAGCCTTCCAAGCATCGGAATCGTATAAACATTTCGTCACATGGGAAGAGGACTTGTTCCCGAAACGGTTACTCGACATCCCTAACCCACCATATTGCTTGTTTTATCATGGAGATTTAGAGGTACTACAAGAAAGAACGACTGCGATGGTCGGAAGTCGTGAGTTGAATCGTATCAGTCAATCGCTCGTGAATCACTATCACTCTTTAATAGAAGAAACTGTATCTGTTTCAGGTGGCGCCCTCGGAATCGATGGACTCGTCCACGCCCATGCCCTCCGCACGCATCGCCCGACCGTGGCGGTACTCGGAGCTGGACTGGACCGGCTCTATCCGGCGGCGAACCGAGACATGCTTTTGCAGATTCCGCAAGAGGGAGTCTTGCTAAGTGAATATGTACCAAACACGCCGATTCAAAAATTTCAATTTTTGGAAAGAAATCGTTTGGTCAGTGGTCTTGGCGATGCGTTGGTCGTTATACAGGCGAGACGAAAGAGCGGGACGATGAATACGGTCGGACATGCACTAGAGCAAGGAAAAACGGTATTTGCGGTACCTGGTTCGCCCCTTGATCCACTCGCAGAAGGTCCGAACCGATTGATTGAAGAAGGTGCGATTCCATTGACGAATTCCGATCAAATTATTCGAGATCTCAAGATTGTACGTTGACAAACCGGTGAGAACATGAATATTATGGTAGGGATTTAAATGACCTCTAAAAGGGGAGCAGATGTATGGCAAAATATCTGGTGATCGTCGAATCACCTGCGAAAGCAAAAACAATTAAACGTTATTTAGGTCCGAATTATATGGTCAAGGCTTCGATGGGGCACGTGATTGACTTGCCTAAAAGTCAACTCGGGGTAGACGTCGAACACGACTTTGAACCGAAGTATATTACCATCCGTGGTAAAGGGCCGGTATTGAAAGAATTGAAGACAGCAGCGAAAAAAGCGACAAAAATCTTTCTCGCGGCCGACCCCGATAGAGAAGGGGAAGCGATTGCTTGGCATTTAGCACGCGCACTCGGTGTCGATGAAACGACTGAATGTCGTGTCGTCTTTAACGAAATCACGAAAGATGCGATTAAAGAATCGTTTAAACACCCACGTAAGATCAATCACGATCTTGTCGACGCACAACAAGCCCGACGCATTTTAGATCGTCTTGTCGGATACGGGATGAGCCCATTATTATGGAAGAAAGTCAAAAAAGGATTGTCTGCAGGGCGAGTTCAATCGGTAGCCGTGAAGATGATTATCGACCGTGAACGTGAAATTAACGCGTTCGACCCGGAAGAGTACTGGACGATTAAACTTGATTTAAATCATGATGGGGAAACGTTCGAGACTTCATTTTACGGAAAAGATGGGAAGAAGATGGAATTGAAGTCTGAAGAAGATGCGCAATCTGTCCTCGATACCATCGATGATACGTTTAAAGTCATTGATGTGACGAGGAAAGAACGGAAGCGGAACGCTTCGCTACCGTTCACGACCAGTTCATTACAGCAGGATGCTGCCCGTAAATTGAATTTCCGTGCGAAGAAGACCATGATGCTCGCGCAGCAATTATATGAAGGAATCGATCTCGGCAAAAAAGAAGGTACAGTCGGTCTGATTACGTATATGCGTACCGACTCGACACGTATCTCTGATTTGGCGAAGACGGAGGCGAAGGAATATATCGAATCGACATTCGGTGAAGAGTATGTCGCCTTACAGAAACAAAAAGAAAAGAAATCAGCGAATACCCAAGACGCGCACGAAGCGATTCGTCCGACTTCGGCACTCCGCGACCCAGCTTCCTTGAAGCCTTATCTGTCACGTGACCAGTTGCGGCTGTATAAATTGATTTGGGAACGATTGATTGCGAGCCAAATGGCACCAGCCGTGCTCGATACGGTCAAAATCGACGTCGAATCGAACGGGATGATTTTCCGTGCGAACGGGTCGACGGTCAAATTCCCTGGTTTCATGAAAGTGTACATCGAGTCGAAAGACGATGATATCGAGGACACGAACCAAGAGAAGGAAGGATTATTGCCTCCTCTCGAAGTGGATGACACCGTGACATTTGAAACGATTGAACCGAAACAACACTTCACACAACCGCCACCTCGTTATACAGAGGCGCGACTCGTTCGAGCGATGGAAGAACTCGGGATTGGGCGTCCGTCGACGTACGCGCCGACACTCGACACGATCCAACGACGCGGTTATGTCGTTCTCGAAGAGAAGAAGTTTTTACCGACTGAACTTGGAGAACTCGTCATCGAGATGATTGATGAGTATTTCAACGACTTCATCACGGTCCAGTTCACAGCCGACATGGAGACCCTTCTTGATTCGATTGAGCATAAGGAAGTCGAGTGGACGGAAGTCGTCGCGCCGATTTACCGATCGTTCGAGAAACGATTGAAGCGTGCCGAAGAAGAAATCGAGAAAATCGAAGTGAAGGATGAACCAGCCGGAATCGACTGTGAAGTCTGTGGTTCACCGATGGTCATCAAAATGGGACGGTACGGCAAATTCATGGCGTGCTCGAACTTCCCGAACTGTACGAACACGAAACCGGTACAAGTCGAAATCGGTGTTCCGTGTCCGAACTGTAAGGATGGACAAATCGTGGAACGTCGCAGTAAAAAAGGTCGTCTCTTCTATGGTTGCTCGAACTATCCGGAATGTGAATTCGTCTCATGGGATAAACCGGTTGCGAAACCGTGTCCTGTATGCGACAGTTTGATGGTCGAGAAGAAAATTAAAGACGGCGTGAAATATCAATGTACGAACTGTACCCACACCGAGGTACATCAGCAAGAGGAGGATTAATGTTGCAACAACGTGTAACTGTAATTGGGGCCGGATTGGCCGGCTCCGAAGCGGCTTGGCAACTCGCTAAGCGCGGTATTCAAGTAGATTTATATGAAATGAGACCAGTTCGTCAAACGCCGGCGCACCACACGGATCAATTTGCGGAGCTCGTCTGTTCGAACTCGCTTCGTGCGAACGGTCTTCAAAATGCCGTAGGTGTCTTGAAAGAAGAGATGCGTACGCTTGACTCGCTCATCTTAAAAGCGGCGGACACGGCAAGTGTCCCGGCTGGCGGTGCCCTTGCCGTCGATCGTCATGAGTTTGCCGGATTCATCACCGAGAAGCTAAAGAACCACGAGAATGTCACCGTGCACAATGAAGAGCTCAAGGAGATTCCTGAAGGCATCGTCATCGTGGCGACCGGTCCGTTGACCTCTCCTGACCTCTCTGCCTCGCTCAAGGCGTTCACGGGAGAAGATTATCTCTACTTCTATGACGCGGCAGCTCCGATTCTAGATGGCGATACGATTGATCGGGACAAAGTCTATTTGAAGTCGCGTTACGACAAAGGTGAAGCCGCTTACTTGAACTGTCCGATGACAGAAGAAGAGTTTGACGTGTTTTACGAAGAGTTGATCAAGGCAGAAGTCGTTCCGCTCAAAGAGTTTGAAAAAGAGATTTACTTTGAAGGATGTATGCCGTTTGAAGTCATGGCCGAGCGTGGGAAGAAGACGCTTCTGTTCGGACCGATGAAGCCGGTCGGTTTAGAAGATCCGAAGACAGGAAAACGTCCATATGCCGTCGTTCAGCTTCGTCAAGACAACTCGGCAGGCACACTTTATAACTTGGTCGGCTTCCAAACACACTTGAAGTGGGGCGAACAGAAGCGCATCATCCGTCTCATCCCGGGGCTTGAGAACGCGGACATCGTTCGTTACGGTGTCATGCACCGTAACACGTTCATCAACTCACCGAGCTTACTCAAGCCGACATATCAAGCGCGTACACGTGACACGCTCTTCTTCGCCGGTCAGATGACGGGGGTAGAAGGATATGTGGAGTCGGCAGCGTCTGGACTTCTAGCCGGGATCAATGCGGCGAAGATGATCGCAGGTGAAGAACTTGTCGTTCTCCCACGTGAGACGATGCTTGGTTCGATGGCGCATTACATCACGACAGCTGACGGGAAGCACTTCCAACCGATGAACGCAAACTTCGGATTGGTACCGTCACTAGAAGATGCTCCGAAAAAGATGAAGAAGCAAGAACGGTATGAGCGTTACGCGAACCGTGCGTTAGAAACGATCCAACAGTATAAAGACCTTTGAACAGGAGAGCCATTTTTTGGCTCTTTTGTTTTGAATTAAAATTTCAATTGTGTATTTTGTTTCATACTTTGAAAATTTTCAGATTATTGAACGGCTATCTATTGTCACCTTACATTCTGTATGCTATGCTAATTTCGATTTGACGAGAACATGCGTTTTTAAGAGTCATCGAGGAGGCGATAAAATGGGATTTTTAGAGGATCGACAATCCTTTTTACGCTACTGCCAAATTGAACGTCGACTGTCTCCTCATACGAAACGCTCCTACGAGCAAACGCTCGACCAGTACGCCGCATATTGCCAATCGACGCATCAAGATCCCTACGATGCTCAGACGGCGCGGCGTTATTTATATGTCCTTTATGAGAAACAATTGGCCGCGTCCACGGTGTCCCAAAAAGTATCTTGTTTCAAGCAATTCGGGAAGTTTATGGCAAGAGAACAAGGTGGAGAACCGTTGTTTCACGACCTGACCTCACCGAAAAAGAAACAGTCCTTGCCGACCTTTGCCGTCCCGACAGAAGTCGAGCAATTGTTAGAGGCTGCCTCGAGGCAAGACGACCCGTTTTTACAGGCGAGGGACGTCGCCATCATAGAAGTACTCTATGGGACGGGGATCCGCGTCGCCGAACTGTGTGGGATGAACCTTTCTTCATTCGATGAGGTCTTGTCCTTCGTCCATGTGATGGGAAAAGGGAAGAAAGAACGGTATGTCCCAATCGGGCAATATGCCGTACAAGCTTTGCAGCGTTATATCGAATTACGTAAAGGTGTCGGGCTCCCGACAGAAACCGCATTATTTTTGAGTCAAAAAGGGAATCGGATGACAACAGACCAAATCCGCTATGTCATGAAGCGTTTGAGAAAAGACAGTGGGGTACATAAACCACTTACCCCGCACTCGTTGCGACACAGCTTTGCGACGGACTTGTTAGAGCGGGGAGCGGACTTGCGTGCCGTCCAAGAGTTACTCGGGCATGAGTCCTTGTCGACGACCGGACGGTACACCCATGTATCGACCGAACGACTTCGGTCGATTTATCAAGCGACACATCCAAGAAAGTAGGAGGTTACGATATGTTTCATGCAACAACGATTTTTGCAGTTCGACACAATGGCCAATGTGCGATGAGTGGAGATGGCCAAGTCACATTCGGGAATGCCGTCATCATGAAAAACAAGGCGAAGAAAGTCAGACGCCTTTATGGCGGGAAAGTCGTTGCCGGTTTTGCAGGTAGCGTAGCCGATGCTTTCACATTGTTTGAAAAGTTTGAATCGAAACTTGAAATGTATAACGGTAACTTGCCACGAGCAGCGGTAGAACTTGCGAAAGAATGGCGTGGAGATAAGATGTTGCGCCAACTCGAGGCACTGTTGATTGTGATGGATGCGGAGCATCTGTTACTCGTCTCCGGAAATGGAGAAGTGATTGAGCCGGACGATGGGATTCTTGCGATCGGGTCTGGTGGGAACTATGCCTTGGCGGCAGGTCGCGCACTCGTGCGCCACTCCGCTGAAAAGTCTGCAGAGGAAATCGCGCGTGCCGCTCTCGAAATCGCCGGTGAGCTTTGCGTGTATACAAATGATCAAGTCATTGTAGAAACGATTGGAGGCGCTGCTGAATGAAACGAGAGTTGACACCAAGACAAATCGTATCAGAGTTAGACCGTTTCGTAATCGGACAAAAAGATGCCAAGCGAGCCGTAGCGATTGCTTTACGAAATCGCTATCGTCGTCAAAAGTTGAGTGCGGACCTTCGCGATGAAGTCACACCAAAAAATATTTTGATGATTGGACCGACCGGGGTCGGAAAGACCGAAATCGCTCGACGGTTAGCCAAGCTTGTCGGTGCACCGTTCGTGAAAGTAGAAGCGACAAAATTTACGGAAGTCGGTTACGTCGGTCGTGACGTCGAGTCGATGGTGCGTGACCTCGTCGAGGCATCGGTTCGTCTTGTCAAAGAAGAGAAAAAAGAAGATGTGAAGGAGCCAGCGGAGCGTGCGGCGACGGAACGCCTTTTAGATGCGTTGCAAGGAAAAGCAAAAGCGACACCTACTGCATCGAATCCGTTCGAAGCATTGTTCGGTGGGCAGACCCAGCAGCCTGAATCCACGACGGACACTTCTAATAATGATCGGGTCCAACTCCGTCGGTTGCTCGAACTCGGTGAGCTCGAAGACCGCGTCATCGAGGTGGAATTAGAAGAAAAGCAGACGATGGATTTGTTCCAAGGTCAAGGGATGGAAGGGTTGTCGAATCTTCAGGACATGCTCGGCCAAATTGTTCCGAAGAAGCGAAAACAACGTAAGCTGACGGTTCGTGAAGCCAGACCGCTACTCATTGCGGAAGAGGCAGAGAACCTGCTCGATTTAAATGAAGTCCATGATGAAGCCGTACGACGCAGTGAACAGATGGGAATCATCTTCGTGGATGAAATCGATAAGATTGCCACCAAATCGCAAGATCACGCTGGAGTATCCCGTGAAGGGGTGCAACGTGACATCCTTCCGATTGTAGAAGGGTCTACGGTCGTCACGAAGTATGGACCGGTCAAAACGGATCACGTTCTCTTCATCGCGGCCGGTGCGTTCCATATGGCCAAACCGTCTGACTTGATCCCGGAGCTACAAGGACGCTTCCCAATCCGTGTTGAATTGAACAGTTTGACGGAAGAAGATTTCGTCAAGATTTTGACGGAACCGTCACAGGCGCTCATCAAACAGTATACGGCCTTGTTAGAATCTGAAGAAATCACGGTCCGTTTCACACATGAGGCCATTGAAGAAATCGCGAAAATTGCGACACATGTCAATCGGGAGACCGATGACATCGGTGCACGTCGTCTCTATACTATAATGGAGCGCGTCTTAGAAGATTTATCATTTGAAGCGGCGGATATGCCACAAACAACCGTGGAAATCACACCCGCATACGTACAAGCAAAAGTCGGTTCAATCGCCGATGACCGTGATCTGAGCCAATATATTTTATAAGATTCTGTATGCACATACAGGGAGGAAATAGAGATTATGAACTTACTAGAAAAAACTCGCCAGTTAAACACGATGCTTCAACAAGAGGCAAGTGCGCACGTTGACTTTAAAGAAATGGCGGACAAAATGCGTGAAGTCCTTGAGTCCAACACATTTATCGTGAGCCGTCGCGGACGACTTCTCGGTTTTGCAATCAAACAACAGATTGAGAATGACCGGATGAAAGCATTCTTAGTCGACCGACAGTTCCCAGAGCCGTATGCTTCGAACTTGTTCAATGTGAAAGAAACGACAGCGAACATCGACATCGATAGTGAATATACAGCGTTCCCAGTCGAGAACCACGACCTATTCCTTAACTCGAAGACGACGATTGTCCCAATCATCGGTGGAGGAGAACGTTTAGGTACGCTCGTCCTTGGTCGATTGGCGAATGAATTCACAGAAGACGACCTCGTTCTCGCAGAATACTCAGCGACAGTAGTTGGAATGGAAATCCTTCGCGAGAAGGCTGCAGAGGCAGAAACGTCGGCACGTAAGAAAGCGGTCGTCCAGATGGCGATTAACTCGTTATCATACTCGGAGCTTGAGGCAATCGAACATATCTTTGAAGAGCTTGGTGGAAACGAAGGACTGCTAGTTGCTTCCAAAATTGCCGATAGAGTGGGAATCACGCGTTCGGTCATCGTCAATGCACTTCGAAAATTGGAAAGTGCAGGGGTTATTGAATCACGTTCTTTAGGAATGAAAGGAACGTATATCAAGATATTAAATGATAACTTCTTGTTTGAATTACAAAAACTGAAATCAAACTGAAATACAACTTTCGATGTGTGATTTCCATTGAAAACACTTTTAAAAGGGACTTTATTCCTAAAAAACCGCTTTCCTCAACGAGGGAGCGGTTTTTTTTAGTACAAAAGTAATTTTTTTCACCTTTTGACGTTAATTCGACAAAAAGATGTTAACCCATTTACCTATGTTTTAAAAAATATCTTTCAGAACTGTTACAGATTTGTTTCAATGAAATAGTAGATTTTCCAAATCAGGTATATTCAGTAGTCATTATATGAAAGCGAGTGAACGCCGTGAATTGGATTGGTAGTGACTATCAATTACTCAAGCAAGCCGTCAATCATGCAGTCCTCAATCAGAAGGTCATTAGTCATAATCTTTCGAACATTGATACGCCGAACTTTAAGGCCAAACAGGCCGTGTTTGAACAGACGCTTCAGAGCGAGATGCGACTCAAGCTACAAGGTGGACGTCCGAGTGACTCGACCCAGTCGAAAGTCATCGATCGAGCCGGTGGTGCCATGAGAAGTGACGGCAACAATGTCGACTTGGATTATGAGATGAGTGAACTGGCGCGAAACCAACTCCAGTACGAGGCGATGATGGAGCAATTGAATCGTAGGCTCGGAGGATTAAAATCTGTTATTCGAGGAGGTCGTTAATCGATGGGGATGTTTGATAGTTTTCATATTTCAGCATCAGCGTTGACGTCACAACGTCTGCGGATGGATACCGTGTCGGCGAACATCGCCAACGCCCAGACGACTCGTGGGAAACTCGTGGACGGAGAGTGGCAACCGTACACGCGGAAGATGACCGTGTTACAGGAAGCGCCATTCCGGAAGCGACTAGACGCCGTCAACGGGGGCGTGCAAGTGTCTCAAATCATCGAAGACGATGCCCCTTATAAATTGGTCTACAACCCGAATCATCCCGATGCGGACGAGCGAGGGTACGTCCAGATGCCGAACGTCGATCTTTTGAAAGAAATGGTCGACCTGATGGGTGCGACTCGTTCATATGAAGCGAACATCGCAGCGATGAATGCATCGAAGGCGATGCTCGTCAAAGCGATGGAGATTGGAAAAGGATAAGGAGTGATGAAGGATGCAAATTAACCCGATTCAATTGATGAGCCCAGAAGTCACGCCATCAATGAGTAAAACGAACCCATCTCAGTTTGGGTCATATTTGAATGAAGCGATGAACGCATTGAATGAGACACAACAAGCGACAAGCCAGGCCCGTAAAGATTTAGCCGTCGGGAAGGCTGACCTTCATCAAGTGATGATTCAAAGCGAAGAGTCGTCGATTGCGATGCAACTTGCCATCGAGGTGAGGAACAAGGCTGTTGAGGCCTATCAAGAAATGATGCGAATGCAAGTTTAATTGTAGAGGATGACACGTTGCGATGAATGAACAATTAAAAGAACGATTCAAATCCATGACCGATGCTCTCAAGGCGATGCCAGCGAAGCGTAAACTCGTATGGGGCATCTCGATCGCGGTCATATTAATCGCGGCCCTCGTGCTCACATTCTTCCTTTCACGACCGAACATGGCGCCTCTCTATACAAACTTGTCTGCTCAAGAAGCAGGTGAAGTGACGGAGAAGTTGACAGCGGACGGCGTGCAGTCGGAAATCAAGGCGACTTCGAACGGTGTGAGCGTCTATGTGCCGACTGAAATGGTCGATCAGTTGAAAGTGAGTCTGGCTGCTGCCGGAATTCCAAAATCCGGTTCAATTGACTACAGTTTCTTCAGTGAAAATGCAGGGTTCGGAACGACAGACCGTGAGATGGCTGTCATCGAACGCAGTGCGATGCAGACGGAGCTCGAGCGACTCATCACACAAATCGAAGGAATCAATCAAGCGAAAGTCATCATCTCACTTCCTGAGAAATCTGTCTTCTTGGCAGAGGATCAAGGTGAGCCGACCGCATCCATCGTTTTGAACATCGGCGCGGGGACGAACTTAGAACCAAACACAGTAAAAGGCCTCTATCATTTGATTAGTAAGAGTGTCCCGAACTTGAAACCGGAAAACATCTCAATCATGGACCAATACTTCACGTATTATGATCTCGACCAGACCGTTGTTGCTGGAGGTTCTTCATCGGATCCATTGGCGCTCAAGCGACAAGTCGAAAAAGATGTCCGTCAACAAATTCAGCAGATGCTCTCGGTCCTACTCGGTGAACGGAGCGTACTCGTTTCCGTCACAGCCGACATCGACACGACACAGACGGCTGAAGAACAGAATCTTGTCACACCCGTCGATGAAGAGAACATGGAAGGGATTGTGACATCTGCCGAGCGAATCGCTGAAGCGTACACTGGCGGAACAGGAACGGCGACAGAAGCGACGGGAACTGGTGAGAACGACACAATCAACTTCCCAGCGGCGACTGGCGAGGGTACAGAAGAAAGCGAAAAGAATCATGAAATTATTAATTACGAGGTCAATCGCATCACGAAACAGATTCAAAACGCACCGTACACGATTCGTGACCTCGGGGTACAACTCATCGTTGAACCACCAGATGGCGCGACAAGCATCGATCCACAGCTAGAGGGCGACCTCGAGACGATGATGTATTCCATCATTCGGACGTCGTTAGCGAAGACGGACGAGGCCATCACGGATGCTGAACTTGAACAGAAAGTTGTCGTCGTGTCGAGACCGTTCGCTGAAGTGGAAGAAGTCGCGGCAACAGAGCAACCGACACCTTGGTGGATGTATGCGGCAGCAGCAGGCGCAGTCGTACTCCTTGCGTTGATCTTCTTCGCGATGCGTAGACGCAAGCAAGAAGTTGTGGAAGAGACGAACGAATGGGAAGTTCCATATGAAGATGAAGTACCAGACCTAGACCTCGAAGAACGAGGCGAAGGTGCAGTGAAGAAGAAACAGTTAGAAAAATTAGCTGAAAGTAATCCAGAAGAGTTTGCTAAACTGCTTCGTACTTGGATGTCTGAGGAGTGAGTAACGTGAACTATGCAAAACAATCAAATCGCGAAAAAGCAGCGATGCTCATGATTTCCCTGGGACCTGAAGTGGCAGCGAACGTCTATAAACATCTTTCAGAAGAAGAGATGGAACAATTGACGCTTCAAATCTCAGCGTTAAAAAAGGTGTCACCGGAAGAAAAAGAAAGTATTCTCGGTGAGTTCCACGAACTGGCCATGGCACAAAGCTATATCACTCAAGGTGGGATCGGATTTGCGAAAACTGTTCTTGAGAAAGCGGTAGGAGAAGACAAGGCGATGGCATTGATTCATCGTCTGACGTCTACCTTACAGGTCAGACCGTTCGAGTTTGCACGAAAAGCAGACCCGAAACAGTTGTTGAACTTTATCCAAAACGAGCATCCTCAGACGATCGCGTTGATTTTAGCCCATTTAGAGCCGGTCAAGTCAGGACAAATCCTGTCAGAACTTCCACCGGAGATTCAATCGGAAGTCGCAAAACGGATTGCGACGATGGACCGTCTTAATCCAGACGTCATTCATGAGGTGGAACAAATCCTTGAAAAGAACCTGTCGCAGACGGATATGCAAGATTATGCCCAGTCTGGCGGAATCGAAGCAGTCGTCGAAGTCTTGAATGGTGTAGACCGGACGACGGAACGTACCATCCTCGATGCGCTCGAAATCGAAGATCCGGAACTCGCAGAAGAAATCAAGAAGCGGATGTTCGTCTTCGAAGATATCGTCACGCTCGATTCTCGTGCGATTCAACGAATCATTCGCGAAGTGGCGAACGACGATTTGTTGCTCGCGCTCAAGGTTTCTTCAGAGGAAGTCAAACAAATCATCTTCAAGAACATGTCCCAACGTATGGTCGATACGTTCAAAGAAGATATGGAATTCATGGGGCCGGTACGGTTGCGTGACGTCGAAGAGGCACAGAGCCGAATCGTCGGAATCATTCGTCGCCTAGAGGACGTCGGTGAGATTGTAATCAGTCGAGGTGGAGGAGATGACATCGTTGTCTAATGTAATTAAACGCCAACGTGCAACATCGAATACCCCGCAACGAATCGAATCGAAGCGATTAGAGACACCCGTAATAGAACCGAATGACGGAATCAATCATGGGGATGCCATCCAATCACGCTATGAGAAGTTGAAGCAGGACGAAGAAGCGTTTCAACAGTTTCAACAGACTGAAGTCGAACAGTTGGAGCGGTTGAAGCAACAAGTGTTTGAAGAAGCGCGTTCAGAAGGATACCAAGAAGGACTCCTTCAAGGTAGGCAGGATGGATTGGCTGAATTTGAAGAGATCACGACACGTTTGAATTCCGTTTCGACCGAACTCGAACTCTTATTCGAAGAAAAGTGGAGGCGAGCGGAAGAACAACTCATTGAATTGGCCGTTACAGTCAGTGCACACGTGACGACAGATCTTGTCCGAAAAGATGAAGAGCTATTTGCGACCATGATTCGTGATCAGATGTCACATATGATCGATGCCGAAGCACTTACAATCTTTGTTCATCCGACACGTCTTGCCTCCATTCAGCGATTCGAATCGATGTGGCGGACAGAAGAGACACCTCCTCTGAAATATCGAGGGGACGGATCATTGGATGAGACAGCAGTTCGAATCGAGTCGCCACATCGTGGCAATGAAGTCGATTTGACATATAGTTTCGAACGGATCCAAGCCAAAATCGAGGAGGTTCTAGCGGATGGCGCTTATTGAGCAGGTTCTCGGCTCAATCAAACAGTCTACAGACGGCGAGTTCACGCGAAAAATCGGTCGAGTTTGTCGAGTCATCGGCTTGATGATTGAGTCGAACGGACCGAGTGCGTTTGTCGGAGAGCGCTGTTTGATTGTCCTTCCTTCGAATGAAACAGTCGAAGCTGAGGTCGTCGGATTCAACGAAGAGCGCGTTCTTCTCATGCCATACGGTGAAACCACACAAATCGCGCCTGGCTGTCTCGTGAAAGGGACTGGCAAGATGCTTCAAGTTCCTGTAGGGGAAGAGTTGATTGGTCAAGTGCTCGATGGTTTAGGTCGTCCCCTGTCAGGTGAACGACTTGTGACCGGTAAGCGTTATGACGTTCAACGTAAACCCCCTAACCCGTTGAATCGACCAAGGATTTTGGATGCACTGTCGACCGGTGTCCGGATGATCGATGGGCTGTTGACTGTAGGTAAAGGGCAACGGGTCGGTTTGTTTGCCGGCTCCGGTGTCGGGAAGTCGACCTTGCTCGGAATGATCGCCAAACGTTCTTCAGCAGACATTAACGTCATCGCCTTGATTGGAGAACGGGGCAGGGAAGTGAAGGAGTTCATCGAAAAGGAGCTCGGACCAGAAGGAATGGCTCGTTCCGTCGTGATTGTAGCGACAAGCGACCAACCCCCGCTCGTCCGGTTGAAGGGAGCCTATACGGCAACCGCGATTGCCGAGTATTTCAGGGACCAAGGGAAAGAAGTGGTCTTGATGATGGACTCGGTGACACGATTTGCGATGGCGCAGCGTGAGATCGGTCTCGCAACGGGCGAACCTCCGACATCGAAAGGATACACCCCGTCCGTATTCGCCATGTTGCCTCAACTATTAGAGCGAAGCGGAACAGCAGCAACCGGGTCGATCACTGCGTTCTATACGGTCCTCGTCGACGGAGATGATATGAATGAACCGATTGCCGATGCGGTGCGTGGGATTTTAGACGGACATTTCGTCATGGACCGTGCGCTCGCAAACCGCGGGCAGTTTCCCGCCATTCATGTACTGAAATCGATCAGTCGAGTCATGAATCAAATTGCTTCTCCGGAACATAAAGAGGCGGCCCAAACGTTCCGCAGCTGGCTCGCGACCTATATCGATGCGGAAGATTTAATCAATATCGGAGCGTATAAAAAAGGCACCAATCCTGCGATTGATACTGCCGTGGATAAATATCCATACTTGTTGACGTTTTTAAAACAATCGATTGAAGAAGATGCTGCTTTCGAACAGACGATGACCCACTTGTCACATATCGCACGAGGTGAATCATGAACAGACTCATATTAGAACGAATCATGCCGATTGCAGAACATGAAAAAGAAGATGCTGCGTTAGAAGTCAGAGGATTTAAGGCAAGGCTCGAAACAGAGATGGAGAAGCTATATGACCTTCTTCTCATGTATGAGTCGCTCATCAAACACCAAGATGAACAATCTGGAAACATCGACCTTCTCATGTCGCAATATCGAGAAAAGACGCGGGAGCAAGTGAAACGTCAAATCGAAACGCAACAGCTCGTCGTACAACAGGCCTGCAATCGCTATCATGCATCACAGGAACGATTGCTCGGTAAAGTGGTGGAAGAAAAGAAATACGTGACGCTACATGAAAAGGTCAGCATGCAAGAGATGACGGTAGCTAAACTCACAGAGCAACAAATGATGGATGAACTTGCTGTGATTCATCATGGGAAAGGGAAGTAGCATGGCAAAAGAGAACAATAAACGAGGCAAGCAAATGATCGTGGCGTTAGTCCTCATTCCAGCAATCTTCATCCTAGTCGGTGGGATCGTCGTCATGAACTATGCGATGGACCGTCCGCTCTTGTCCGTTCCCTTCTTACAGGTAAGTGACGACGAGAAAGCGGAAGCACCGAAAAAAACGGAGACGCAAGTGAATGTGACGGGCATCGATTCGGACGCAGCGAACCGACTTAAAGCGGCGAACAGTGAGATTGAAAAACTTCGCAACGAAAATGTGGAATTGACGAACGAAGTCAAAGCTAGACAAGAAGAAATCACCGATTTGATTCGTGAACGAGATCGACTCGTCTCTGAATTAGAGGCAGCGTCAAAAGAAGAGGAATCCTCATCTGACGTCGCTAGCGTCTATGAAGAGATGTCAGCCAAACAGGCGGCAGCCATTATGGGCGAACTCGAAAGCCCTCAAGTGGCCGAACTGTTAAAAGAACTATCACCTAAGCAACAGGCAGACATTTTAGGACGGATGAATGCACAACAGGCTGCGGTTGTGACGCAGCTTCTCCAATGAACACGAAAAGGGAGGGCCAACATTGAATATCGCTTTATTGACACAAGCCATTCAAGGATCGATGGCTCGCACTGGAGCAGTGGAAGGCGAATCACAGGGAGCAGGCGGTTTTTTAAGCCTCCTCTCGGCGATGCTCGCCCCAATGCAAGGCTCTGGGGAGCAGACAGAACTTCCTCCGCTGGAAGAAGGTGTGCTTCCTGAAGGATCAGTCGACTTGGAAAAGGTGGCACAAGAACTCGAAACATGGTTTCAAAAGCCCGATACGTTGAAGTGGCTCAAATCACTTCCGCAAGATGCCTATCGGACATTTATGGACGCATATGTAGGTTTACTCGGACAATTGTCTACTGCTTCACCTGAGACAGAGATGCCGTCTTCAGTTTTACCGGCGATTGCTCAGACGACGACTACACCGAAAGTCCAGATCATAAAGCAAACTGAGGGAAATGTTCAGACGACCAACATGCCACTCACGCAACCTGTTCCAAACCAAGAACTTGCCAAGCAAGTTCAAACGATGCAACGGATTATCACGCAATATAAAGGACCGGTAGAAGGCACATTGAAAGAAGTTCCCGTCTTGCCAAACGTTGAAACCGTCAAAATGGTAAAACCTGCACTTCAGCCAAGCAATGTGGACTGGATGCCGAAAGGGATGAACTGGTCAAGGCCACAGATTGATGTGGACACGGTCATGTATGCTTCAAAAGGATCGCTTCCTGAAAATTTGCAAGCTCGGATTGAGGCGGCTCTTCAAAAGGCACCGTTCAAAAGTGGGGCGGACGGTTCAAAAGTATTCACCGTACGATTATATCCGGAGCAATTAGGAGAACTCGTCGTCAAGCTAGAGCGGAAGAATGGAGAACTTGTCGTCAAGATGTTTGCCAGCAATCAAGAGGCGAAACAACTGATTCAATCGCAAGTTCAACAGTTGCAACAAACGTTGACACCCCATTCGCAAAACGTTCGGGTCGAGGTCAACTTGACACAACAGGCACTCGATTCAAAAGCAGCCTTGTCAGACGGTTCCGAGCAACCTGAACAAGAACAACCACAAGAACAGCCTAAAGGAGGGTCTGAAGATGACGAGCATCCAACCGAAGACGAATGATTTTACATTGCCAGACCAGTCGCTCCCAAAAGCGACGAATCAATATGATAAAGACATGTTCATGAAGTTGCTGCTCGCTCAAATCGCGAACCAGGACCCGATGTCACCGATGGAAGATAAAGAGTTCATCGCACAGATGGCGCAGTTCTCGTCTCTCGAGCAAATGCAAGCCATCTCAAAACAACTCGACTCGGTTCTCGTCGACCGTCACATGTCGTCGATTTCTGAATACAGTAGCATGATTGGGAAAACGATCGACTTCACATCGGAAACGAGTGAAGAGACGACGAAAGGGTCGGGTCGGGTCGTTTCTATTTCCCGTAACGACTTAACCGGATATATGGCCGATCTTGAAGACGGCACATCCGTCAGCGTGTACGATATCACATCCATCAAATAAGCATAGGAGGAATACATTATGTTAAGAGCAATGTACTCAGGAATCAGTGGATTGAAGAACTTCCAATCGAAGCTAGACGTCGTCGGGAACAACATCGCCAACGTCAACACGTTCGGTTATAAAAAAGGTCGCGTCACGTTCAAAGACCTCGTCAGTCAACAAGTCGGGAGTGCGTCGGCCGGAAATGCGACAACAGGTGGTGTGAACCCGAAAGAAGTCGGTCTCGGGGGGACGATGGCGACGGTCGATAACGTCTATAACCAGGGTGCTATGCAAAACACAGGACGCGCCCTTGACGTTGGGATTTCAGGTGAAGGATTCTATGCGACGATGGTCAATGGTCAAATCCAATACACGCGCGCTGGGAACTTCTACACGGACAACCAAGGTAATTTGGTGACGGGCGACGGGACATACCTCATTGGTTCTCAGACGAACACGTTGCCTCCTTCTGGTGTTGCCGGAGTTGCAGCCACACCTACTGCAGCAAATATGGGGGCGAACTTAGACGCACCTTATTTAGCAGCTGATGCAGGTACACAAACCGTTAAATACGGTCGAATTAAAATCCCAACAGATGCAAAATCGCTTTCAATTGGTAAAGACGGACAAGTTAGTTTCGTAGCTGCTAATGGTGAACTTCGTATCGCTGGTTATATCGTCACGTCGAACTTCTCGAACAACGCCGGTTTATCAAAAGTCGGAGCCAACAACTTCGTACAATCGCAAAACTCCGGTGCTCCACAGTTTGGCGTACCTGGTGCGGGCGGTCGCGGTGAACTTGTCTCAGGTGCACTTGAAATGTCAAACGTTGACCTTTCAGAAGAGTTCACAGAAATGATCGTGGCACAGCGTGGATTCCAGGCGAACACACGCATTATCACAACATCGGACGAGATCCTTCAAGAACTCGTCAACTTGAAACGCTGATGATTCGCGTCACGGCATTTCGCGGTGAGGAGTTCGTGCTGAACGCTTTGCTCATCGAAACGGTGAAGGCAGAGCCCGACACGATCATCCAATTGTTTAATGGCAAAACGTATCTCGTAAAAGAAACGAAAGATCAAATCATTGAACGAACTGAAGCCTTTTACCGCACAATCGGTTTAGTCGGAACGATGTTCACAAGAGGTGAAGAAGATGAGTGAAGAAGAAAAGAAAAAAGGTGGCGGCCTGAAGGTCGTGATCATCCTGCTTGTCGTCCTGCTCGTCATGGGCGGTGCCGGATTCATGACGTACAAATATGTCTTCGGTGATAACGTCACTGCTAAAACGAAACCGGTCACAGCTGAAGAGTTGGCAGAACGGAGTTTCATGACCGATGACATGACGACGAACATTCAAGACGAGCGTTTCATCAACGTTCAATTTACGATCGTCACAGATTCGGCTGAAACGAAAGAGAATTTAGAACTACGCAAATTCCAAGTGCACAACGTCATTTTGGGTGACTTATCCGGGATGACGAAAGCCCAATTGGCAACAAAAGAGGATATGCAAAAGTTCGAACAAACATTACGAGAACAACTTAACGGACTGCTTGAAGAAGGTGAAGTCCAACGCGTCTACATGACGAAGAAAATTATTCAGTGAGGTGGCATCATGGGAGAAGTACTGTCTCAACAAGAAATTGATGCCTTACTATCTGCATTAAGCAGTGGGGATGTCGAAGCGGACTCCTTTCTCGCGCAAGAGGAAGAGAAGAAAGTTCGACAATATGACTTCAAGCGAGCCGTTCGATTTTCAAAAGATCAAATTCGTAGCTTAACTCGGATTCACGAGCATTTCACACGGATGCTCACGACATTTTTCTCGGCCCAACTTCGCACGTACGTTCAGTTTTCGGTCAACTCGGTCGAACAATTACCGTACGATGAATTCATCCATTCCATTCCGAGCATGACGATGATCAACTTGATTGAGGCGCCACCGTTAAACGGGCGATTCATCATCGAGGTCAATCCGAACATCTCGTACGCGATGTTAGACCGATTACTCGGTGGTCCCGGTGTCGAGATGGATAAAATCGAATCGTTCACCGAAATCGAGATGCGGATCTTGACGCAATTGTACAAACGGGCGTTTTCGACATATGGGGATGCTTGGGAATCGATTGCTGAGATTAAAGCAGAAATGTCAGCCGTTGAAGTGAATCCGCAGTTCCTGCAACTCGTCTCACCAAATGAAACGGTCGTTTTGATTTCAATCGGTGTGACGATCGGTGAAGTGAGCGGAACGATCAACGTCTGTCTGCCATTCGTCACAATCGAACCGGTATTGTCCAAATTATCGAGTCATTACTGGATGCAGGAAGCGAATCGACGCAATGCGAGTCAATCGAGTAAGGAACCGCTTAAAGCCCAATTGATGAACTCGACGGTCGAGGTCGTATCCTTACTCGGTGAGACGACGATCACATTTGGAGATTTGTTGCATCTAGAAGTCGGAGATTGTTTGGCACTCGATCAATTAGCAAAAGAACCCCTGTCCGTCATGGTGGGGGAAAATAAAGTATTTAAAGGGCAAGTCGGTGTGAGCGGGAAGCGAATGGCGGTTCAAGTGCTTCACCGTGTGAAGGAGGAAGAGCAATGAGTGAGATGCTGTCACAAGATGAAATTGATGCGTTATTACGCGGGACAAGCGACAATACGCCGACGCCAGAAGTCGATGCGAAAGAAGAACATTTAGATTCGATGGAGAGCGATGCACTCGGAGAAATTGGGAATATTTCATTCGGGAACTCGGCAACGGCCTTGTCAACATTACTACAACAAAAAGTTGAAATCACGACACCAGTTGTCAGTGAAGTAAGAATTGAAGCGTTACGCGAACGCTATCCCACTCCTCATGTGGCGCTTCGGGTAGGCTACACAGAAGGGATCCAAGGGGAGAACGTCCTCGTCTTGACTCGCGAAGATGCGGCCATCATCTCTGACCTCATGTTAGGCGGAAGTGGAGAGAATGTCGATCCGGAGAGCCTTGATGAGATTCGGTTGTCGGCAGTTCAAGAAGCGATGAACCAAATGATGGGGGCGGCAGCAACGTCTTTATCGACGGTATTTTCGAAGAAGATTGACATCTCGCCACCTCTTGTGGAAGTGTTCGATGCGACGAAGAACCAAACCATCATCGATCGCCTTGAACTTTGGGAAACGATGGTACTCATCGAGTTCAATCTCAAGGTAGGTACGTTGATTGATTCAACAATCGTTCAGATCGCACCGATTCAATTTGGAAAGCAATTGGTCGATGAGTTGATGAAAGCTACAGGGGAAGCCCAGGCAACACCGGAACCGGTGAAAGCGCAACCGCAAGCGGAAGCGCCAAAACCACAACCGCAAGCCCAACAACAGGCGCAACCAGTTGCCCCGCAACCAAGTAAACAAAAATCGATGCCGGAAGTGGCAGTAAGCCAAGCGGAATTCATGCCGCTCCAATCACCGGCATCGCAAGAAGCGGCACCGGCGAATCTTGGGTTGTTATACGATGTCCCGTTAAACGTGACAGTAGAGTTAGGAAGAACGAAAAAATCCGTTCGGGAAGTACTTGAGTTATCACAAGGCTCCATCATCGAACTCGACAAACTAGCGGGCGAGCCGGTAGACATTTATGTCAACCAACAACGAATCGCTAGAGGAGAAGTCGTTGTCATTGAAGAAAACTTTGGGGTACGTGTAACAGAAATTATTCAACCGCATGAGCGGATCGGAATCGTTTAAGGAGGAATTTAGAATGAGTGCAAAAGTATTAGTAGTGGATGACGCAGCGTTCATGCGTATGATGATCAAGGACATTTTGACAAAGAATGGATATGACGTAGTAGGTGAGGCAGAAAACGGCGCGGACGCCGTCGCGAAATACCGTGAACTCACACCGGATCTCGTTACACTTGATATCACGATGCCTGAGATGGATGGACTCGCAGCATTGAAAGAAATTCGTAGTTTCGACTCGAATGCGAAAATCATCATGTGTTCAGCGATGGGACAACAAGCGATGGTCATCGATGCCATTCAAGCTGGAGCAAAAGACTTCATCGTCAAGCCTTTCAATGCAGAACGTGTCATCGAAGCAGTTTCTAAAACGGTCGCACAATGAAGAAATGGTGGTTGATTATTCTCCTCGTGGTCGGGCTCTCTGCTCCGGCCACGGTTGAGGCCGCCACCGTAGACCAACAATTCGAGCAACAACAGACAGATGAACAGGAAAGTAACGTTCCAACGACAGCGTCAACCATTGGCAATGGCGTGAAAGTCGTGTTGAGTCTCGTGGTCGTGGTCGGCGGATTTATCGTCTTGATGCGTTGGCTCAGTTCTAAAACACAAGGCGTGAAAGCGACTCAACATATGAAACATCTCGGAGGCGTCCCGCTCGGAAAAGACCGTTCCGTCCAGCTCGTGAAGCTCGGTGACCAAGTGTATGTACTCGGTGTCGGTGATTCGATTCAACTGATCGATCGACTCGATGCGGACACGATGGAGGAAGAGCAAACGGAATCCTTGTCACTCCGAACGTCAAATTCGAATGCATTTTTAGACACCTTTAAGAAACAACTCGCTCAGCTAGAAGAAGTGAGGAAGAAATCATGACGACGTTTGAGCAATTGATCAATTTAGAAACACCGGACAGCACGTCGACATCCATCAAGCTTTTGATTTTGTTGACATTGCTGACGCTCGCACCATCCTTTTTAATCTTGATGACTTGCTTTACTCGGGTCGTGGTCGTCTTGTCATTCATTCGACCGGCACTCGGTACACAGCAAACGCCACCGAACCAATTGATTGTCGGGTTGGCACTATTCATCACACTATTCGTCATGTCTCCGGTTCTTTCGGATTTGAACGAGAACGCATTAAAACCATACCTCGATGACAAGATCTCACAAGATGAGGCGTTCGATGAGGCAAGTGGGACGATGAAGGAGTTCATGTCGAAATATACAAGACAAGAAGATTTACAACTGTTCTTAAAGTATGGGAATTACGAGCAGCCGGAGACGCTTGATGATGTGCCGCTCCTCGCTTTGGTACCTGCTTACGCGATCAGTGAGTTGAAGACCGCTTTCCAAATCGGCTTCATGATTTTCTTACCGTTTTTGATCATTGATATGGTAGTCGCAAGTGTCCTCATGTCGATGGGGATGATGATGCTTCCACCGGTCATGATTGCATTGCCGTTTAAATTATTGTTGTTTGTATTGGTCGATGGCTGGCACTTGATTGTGGAATCATTGCTTAGAAGTATGTAGGGGGAACGGACATGACACAAGAAATGGTCATCTATTTGGCGACAGAGAGTGTGTGGACCTTATTAAAAATATCAATGCCACTTCTGCTCATCTCACTGATCGTCGGTCTCGTGATCTCGATTTTACAGGCCACGACTCAAATTCAAGAACAAACGTTATCGTTCGTTCCAAAAATTATTTCGGTCTTCATCGGTCTCGTCATCTTTGGACCGTGGATGCTTCAACAGATTGAAGGATTCACGCGTTTGATCTTTGAGTTGATGGTCGAGGTTGCATCGAAATGAATGTGGTCGACTTCATCAGTATGTATGGGTTAACGTTCGCACGACTGTCTGGCTTTTTTGTGAGTGTCCCGTTGTTCTCGACGAGACAATTACCGGTCATGCACCGCGTCGGGTTCAGTGCGTTTTTAGCGTATTACGCGATGTTTACACTGACCGAGCCAATCCAGATGACGAATGCGTTCGTCCTGCAAGTCGTCTATGAAGTCATGATCGGACTTTTACTTGGACTGTTAATCAACATTCTATTTTTTGCACCACAAATTGCCGGTGGGGTCATTGATTTACAGCTCGGATTAGCGATGGCTTCTGCATACGATCCGATGTTTGGCGGTCAATCACCATTGATTGGACGATTTTATTATATTTTTACGCTTTTCATTTTGTTGACGAGCAACCTGCATCTTCTGCTGATTGATGGCATTTATTATAGCTTTCAAATCTATCCGCCTGGTCAACCGATGATCAACTTTACCGAAGCCTCATTGATGATGGCCGTGAAAGTCGTCACCATGACCATGATGGTCGCGTTGCAATTGGCGTTGCCGATGATGGCTTCCTTGCTACTTGTTGACTTAGCTCTCGGATTTTTAGCGAAGTCAGCGCCACAGTTCAATATCTTTGCCATCGGATTTTCATTTAAACTCATCGCCGGCTTTGCCGTCATGGTTTTATTGATGGGACTGACATTGACAGGGATCAGCCAGTTCATCCCGCTATTACAAGAAGTGATGCACGACTTTATGCTTATATTAGGAGACGCCTCATGAATAAGCCTCTATATCCTTTATCGGTCAATCTACAGTTTTTTGCAGGCGAAAAGACAGAAAAAGCGACTCCACGTAAACGGGAAGACTCCCGAAAGAAGGGGCAGGTCGCCAAATCAGCCGATTTGACTGGAGCGTTCGCACTTTTTGCGATGTTTCTCATGTTATCTTTTTTCGGTCCCGTGATTGGGCAACAATTGCTTACTTTAATCAGCGATTTACTCAGTCCAGAGTATTTATTATTTAACGTGACGGGCGGCATGTCGGATATGGTCGTCGACTTAATGCTCCGTGTCGGTCTGATTTTGGCTCCGTTCTTTATCGTCGCCGTTGTGTTTGGGATTCTTATTAATTACCTACAAATCGGAACGTTATTTTCTTTAGAAGCCATTCAACCAAAGCTAGAGCGGATCGACCCGATTAAAGGGGTCAAACGCATCGTCAGCATGAAAGCGGTCGTCGAATTTTTAAAGTCCTTATTCAAATTGTTAATCATCCTGACAACCGCTGTCGCTGTCCTTTGGAAAAATCAGAAAGAACTGTCTCGGATGGCCGTCGAACAAGTTCGTGAATCGATTGTCGCACTTGCGAGTATCACGATTGAACTTGGTCTTTGGGTAAGTGTCGCACTTTTGGCACTCGCATTCCTCGATTTTTTCTATCAACGGTTTGACTTCGAAAAATCAATCCGAATGTCTAAGCAAGATATAAAAGACGAGTATAAAAATACGGAGGGTGACCCGCTCATCAAATCCAAAATCAAACAGCAACAAAGGGAAATGGCGATGCGACGGATGATGCAAGAGATTCCGAACGCCGATGTCGTCATCACGAACCCGACCCATTACGCGGTCGTCATTCGATATGATGACACGAAAGATTTTGCGCCACTCGTCGTCGCCAAAGGGGTCGACCGGGTCGCCTTTCATATTCGAGATGTCGCAAAAGAACATGATGTGGCGATTGTTGAGAATAAACCACTCGCGCGCGCGCTCTATGCGCAAATCGACATCGGTGAAGTGGTAGACGAATCGTTTTATCAAGCCATTGCGGAAGTGCTCGCATTCGTCTATCAAATGAAGCAACCGTCTTGAGGAGGAGTATGTGTTGGCAGTAAAAGCGAAAGACTTTGCAATCTTGATCGGTGTGTTGATGATTGTCATCATGCTGATCATCCCGTTACCGGGGTTTTTATTAGACTTTTTAATCATCGTAAATATTTTGATCGCCATCATGATTCTACTCGTGGCGATGAATGCCCGAGAAGCACTCGACTTCTCCGTATTCCCTTCTCTCTTATTGATTGTGACGTTGTTTCGTCTCGGTTTGAACGTATCGACGACCCGTTCGATTCTATCGAACGGTTATGGTGGGGAAGTCATTGCGACGTTCGGTGATTTCGTCATCGGCGGAAATGTCCTTGTCGGATTCGTCGTCTTCCTGATTCTCGTCATCATTCAATTCGTCGTCATCACAAAAGGGGCGGAACGTGTTTCGGAAGTATCTGCCCGCTTCACGCTCGATGCGATGCCGGGGAAACAGATGGCCATCGATGCCGATTTGAACTCTGGCTTGATTGACGACAAAGAAGCCCAGATGCGTCGCCGTAAAATTCAAAGTGAAGCGGACTTCTATGGATCGATGGACGGGGCATCGAAGTTCGTTAAAGGAGATGCCATCGCCGGAATCATCATCGTGTCGATCAACTTGATCTTCGGGATTATCATCGGTGTCGTTCAAATGGGATTACCAGTGGGTGAAGCGTTCCAGACGTTCTCGCTCATGACAATCGGGGATGGATTGGTCAGTCAAATCCCGGCACTCTTGATTTCGACCGCGACCGGGATCATCGTGACCCGTGCCGTCTCGGATGGGAACTTAGGGGAAGACGTAATCGACCAGCTCGGTCAAAACCCGTCGCTCCTGTATATCGCCGGGTCGATCGTCTTCATGCTCGGATTCGTGTCGCCACCCCTTCTTCCGGTGACGATGATCATTGCCGGAACAGCATTCTTCGGCGCCTACACGATGCGTCGTAATATCCGTCAGGCAACGGAAGAGCCGATGCTCGAAGAGGAACCATCGACAGCGCCGACAGAATCAGTCGTCTCGCTGTTACAAATTGACTCGATTGAATTTGAATTCGGGTATGGCTTGATTCCGCTTGCAGATGAGTCTCAAGGTGGCGATCTGCTAGACCGTGTCGTCATGATTCGTCGTCAGCTCGCACTCGAGCTCGGCTTCATCTTACCGACGGTCCGGATTCGTGACCACTTGCAACTGTCACCGAATGCCTACCGGATCAAAGTGAAAGGGAACGTCGTCGCGGAAGGGGAGTTATTGCTCGACCATTACTTGGCGATGAGCCCAGGAATTGAAGATCCCGAAGTGTACGGAATTGAAACGACAGAACCAGCATTCGGGCTTCCTGCCCTTTGGATTGATGAAGAGACACGGACACGTGCAGAAATGAGCGGGTATACCGTCGTCGACCCACCTTCTGTCGTCGCGACCCATTTGACCGAGACGTTGAAGAAACATGCAGCAGATTTACTCGGTCGGGAAGAGACGAAGCAACTCGTCGAGCACCTGAAAGAGACGCATCCGGTCCTCGTCGAAGATGTGACACCGTCGGTCCTCTCGATTGGCGAAATTCAGAAAGTGCTACGCCACTTACTCCAAGAAAGTGTCTCCATTCGGAACTTGCCGCTTCTATTTGAAACGATGGCAGATTACGGAAAAGTGACGAAAGATGCGGAAATCTTAGGAGAGTATTGCCGACAAGGGTTGTCCCGTCAATTGACCGATCAAGTCAAACCACCTGAAGGTCCACTTTATGTCGTGACACTCGGCGGACAGACAGAACAGACCGTGCAAGACGCGGTTCAAAAAACGGAGTTCGGGAACTATTTGGCGCTCGACCCAGAGCAAGCTAGAGAGATTATCGAGCGCACTGGCGAACAACTGTCGATGTTTGAACGATATGGGGCATCGGCTGTGATTTTATGTTCCCCAACGATTCGTCTGTTCGTTCGTCAATTGCTCGAACGGTATTATCCAGATGTGCCGGTATTGGCTTATAACGAATTACTCAGTTCCGTCGAAGTGAAAAGTATTGGGGTGATTTAACATGCAGATTAAAAAGTTTACGGCGAAGACCATGGCTGATGCGATGGCGAAAGTGAAACAAGAGCTCGGAGACGAGGCAGTCATCCTCAACTCACGACAAGTGAAGACAGGATGGTTCGGTCTATTTGCATCCAAGCAAGTGGAGGTCATCGCAGCGCTTGAAAAAGAGCAAGTCGTCACAAAGCCACGACAACCCGCCCCTGTTCGGACAGCTCCAACACCATCACAACCTGTCATCACGCAGACACCACCACGTGTGATTGGAGGAGCGGCACCGAGACTACACGCCTCGTTGCAACATGTCGAATCGCTGCTCTCGACAGAATCCTTTGCGGATGAGTCGTGGGAGGAAACGCTGAACGAACTGTACTATACGACAAAATCTGTAGAAGAAGCTGAACGTTTCGTATACGAACAAGTCAAATCGACGTTCATTGAACCGCCTGAAGCGAAGCGATATGTCATGGTCGTCGGACCGACGGGGGTCGGCAAGACGACCACGCTTGCCAAACTTGCGGCGCACTTCAAGCTGACGGAAGGCAAAACGGTCGGATTGATTACGACCGACACGTACCGAATCGCTGCCATCGAACAGCTGAAGACGTATGCTGAAATCATGAGTATACCTGTCGAAGTGGCATATGATTTTCATGACTTTAAACGTGCCAAACAATTGTTTGCTCGTAAAGACATCGTGCTGATCGACACGGCGGGACGGAATTTCCGCGACCCGGCTTACGTCGAACAGTTTCATGAACATCACGACTTCACTGAAACAAGTCTATCGCTCGTGTTGAGTTTGACATCCAAAATGAAGGACATGGATATGATTTATTCGCAATTTGAATCATTGCCTCTCAGCTCACTTATTTTTACGAAGGCGGACGAGACAAGTGATATCCACGCGATGTACCGTATGGTGAAAAAGAGCGGTCTCCCGGTCGCCTGGATGACAGACGGCCAAGAAGTGCCGGACGATCTGATTCGGGGACATGCGGACGCACTGACGAAACGACTGTTTGAGAAAGAAGGGTGGGCAAGATGGACCAAGCAAGGCGTTTAAGAGCAATCAATGATGCCCATCCGACGACAATCGCCTTTGCGAGTGGGAAAGGCGGGGTCGGAAAGACGAACGTCTGTGTAAACACGGCCATCGCCCTAGCTGAACTCGGAAAACGGGTGTTGATTGTCGACTTTGACATCGGTATGGCCAATGTGCACATCTTGATGAATGCCATGAAGTCCAGAACGATGATTGAGACCGTCAAAGCTCGTATTCCATTGGCTGCAGCTGTTCAGAAAAATGTATATGGTGTCGATATATTACATGGAGGGAGTGGGCAGGACCAACTCGTCCATCTCTCAGATGATGACATGCAATTTCTCATGCGAGAACTCGAAGTATTGACCGAATATGATTATGTCCTGTTCGACATGGGGGCTGGAGCGACGGACACCTCACTCCAGTTCATCGCGGGGTGCGATGAGATGTTCTTGATTTTGACTCCAGAACCTACCTCGCTCATGGACGGTTATGCATATACGAAACTGGTGCACCATCAGTACCCGGACTTGCCGCTTGGCGTCATCGTCAACCGAGCCCAGTCCGGTGAGGAAGCCCTTCAATGTTTCGAACGGATGGAAGTCGCATGTAAACAGTTTTTAAATAAGACGATTCGATTCCTCGGCTTTCTACCAGACGACTCATCTGTCAGAAAGGCAGTCATCGCCCAAGTCCCGTTTTATCAATACAACCGAAAGAGTGATATTAGCTGGCGCCTCGAACGAATTTTGACAACGCTTACGGGTACGCCTCCAAAACCACGTCACTTGATGGACCGTTTGATGGGGAACTTACGAAAACAGTGGAACCGAGTATAACGACAGGGAGGCAAATGAGATGGACGTGAATGAATACTTAGGGTTGTTTTTAGATGAATCCCAAGAACATATCCAATCAATCAACACACAGTTACTTAAATTAGAACAATCGGGTGGGGCGGATGTTGTACAGGAGATCTTCCGGTCCGCGCACACATTAAAAGGGATGTCTTCGACGATGGGGTACGAGCGCGTTGCCAACTTGACGCATGAGATGGAGAGCGCACTCGACCTCGTCCGTGGTGGCAAAAAGGAAAGTAACCAACTCTTGTTGGATACGATGTTCATCGCCATGGAACAGATGGAGGACATGATTGCGGACATCGAGAGCGGAGGACAAGGCGCGAACGTGGATGTATCCGAAACGGTCGCCGCATTCCAATCCTTCATCGGGGGGAAAGAAGTCGCAGTCGAAAAAACGTCAGAGACGAGCACGTTTGAGATTGATTTATATACGAACTCGGTCATCGAGCAAGCCAAACAGACAGGCTTCGAGGCGTATCAAATCACAGTCAAACTGTCTGACGCGGTCGTCTTGAAAGCGGCCCGGGCGTATATGGTGTTCGATCGCCTTCAAGAACTCGGTGAGGTCGTCAGCACACATCCGGAGACAGAAGAAATCGAACAAGAGCAATTTGACTTGTCGTTCGACGTCTTATTCTTGTCACAAGAGACGGCAGAAGTGATTGAACATGCCATCGCTCAAGTATCGGAAGTGGAGCGTGTCGAAGTCAATGCGTTTACAGAAACAGCGGTCAGTGAGCCAGAAGTCGCTGTGACAGCGGAGACGATTGCGCCTGAGCCTGTCGTCCAAGCTACCTCGGACAAGGAAGAAACGAAAGATACGAAAGAGCAAGTAGCCGCTCAAGCACAAGCAAAAACGATTCGCGTCAACTTAGAACGGATTGATCGTCTAATGAACTTGTTTGAAGAGTTTATCATTGACCGTGGACGCCTTGAGCGCTTGGCGGATGAAGTCGGTCAACCGGAATTGAATGAAACGGTCGAAAAAATCAAGCGGGGCACGAACGAGTTGCAATCACTCGTCTTGACGCTCCGGATGATGCCGATCGAACAAGTGTTCAACCGCTTCCCACGGATGGTGCGTTCGGTTGCGAAAGAAATCCATAAAAAAGTCCAGTTGGACATTTCAGGTGCGGAAACAGAACTCGATCGCACGGTCATCGATGAAATTGGCGATCCGCTCGTCCACTTGATCCGTAACGCCATCGATCACGGTATCGAACGTCCGGAAGTGCGTCTTCAAGCCGGAAAACCGGAGCAGGGCATGCTTGCACTCCGTGCATATCACGGCGGAAACCGTGTCTTCATTGAAATCGAGGACGACGGTGCCGGCATCAACGTCGACAAGGTTCGCTCGAAAGCGTTGGAGCGCGGCGTAATCACAGATGAAGAAGCGACGTCGATGTCTGAGAACGAATTGGCGATGCTGATCTTTGCTCCAGGCTTCTCGACGGCAGACGTGGTCACTGACTTGTCAGGACGCGGTGTCGGACTCGATGTCGTCAAAAATAAAATCGAGTCACTCGGTGGCGTCGTTTCTTTAGAGACGGTTGCGGGACAGGGCACGAAGTTCCAAGTCAGCTTACCGCTCACCCTCTCGATCATCTCGGCGATGCTCGTTCAAGTGGGAGATGAATCGTATGCGATTCCATTGACATCAATCCTTGAGACGACATTACTTGATGAAGCGGACATTTTGACGGCACACCGTGAGCGAGTCTTCGACTTCCGTGGTCAATTGGTCCCACTCGTCTATTTGAAAGAAATGTTTGGTATCGAATCCGAGACGAAGACGCAATTCCCGGTCGTCGTCGTTCGAAAAGGCAACAAACTCGTCGGCGTCGTCGTCAATGATTTGATCGGTCAACAAGAAATTGTCATGAAACCGCTCGGTACGTATCTTGAAGGGATTCCGGCTATCTCTGGTGCGACCATTCTCGGTGACGGTCGCGTCGCCCTTATCGTAGATAGTAACGATCTCTTTTAAGGAGGAATATTGATGGAACAGAAATGGGTAGTCTTTTCACTTGAAGAAAATACGTATGGGATCGACGTACAGTCGGTCCGTTCAATCGAGCGACTTCAGCCGATCACGCGGGTGCCGAACGCACCGTCACATGTGAAAGGGGTCATCAACCTTCGTGGTGTCGTCACGCCGGTCATCGACCTTCGCTTACGACTCGGCTACGAAGAAATCGAACCGACGGATGAGACACGCATCCTGATCGCCTCGTTGAATCAAGGAGATGCTGGATTTATCGTCGACCGTGCGAATGAGGTCGTGGAAAGCGACGAAGTACGCATCGAACCGATTCCGGAATCAAGCCGCGATATGCTCTCGGCACATTTGACAGCGATCGCAAAAGGAGAAGATAAACTCTTCTCATTACTCGATGCGAACGCGTTGTTTGAGGAACAGTATGCTGAGTGAGTTTGAACAAGACCTGTTAAAAGAACTGGGAAATATAGGGTCTGGACATGCGGCGACTGCTTTGTCCGCCATGCTCTCGAAACCGGTGAACATTACCGTGTCTTCTGCCGAAATGGAACCAATCACTTATTTACCAGAGCGAGTCGGCGGTCCGGAACGACATGTTGCCTCGGTCTTATTGGAATTAGATGGTGACATTCGTGGAATGATCCTCATTTTGTTCGCCGTTGAAGATGCCGAGCAAATGGTTTCGACCTTGATTGGGATGCCGTATTCATTTGATTCATTTGATGAGCTCGGTCAATCGGCTTGGGAAGAGGTCGGGAATATCATGAGTGGTGCTTATGCACGGGCGCTAGGTGACTGGTTACAGACACCAATCATGATTCAAGTGCCGGCAACGGCCATCGATATGGCGGGTTCAATCGTTGAATTTGTCGTCACGTCCGTCCAACCTGAGGAAGACGCGGCGCTCTATATCGACACGACATTTATGATCGATCAAAAAGTAAGCGCAGGACATGTGTTGTTCCTACCGACACATGGGTCGCTCAAACGGATTCAAGAACGGTTGCTTGGCAATGGCTGATGTATTAAAAATCGGCATTGCCGAATGGAAGCAGACGACCGCACCAAATCGGCTACGTACAGCCGGGCTCGGATCATGTGTGGGTGTCATTTTGTATGACACCCGCCTCCAATTGGCGGCGATGGCACATGTCATGTTGCCGGACTCGACGATTGCTCGTAAGAACCAGACGATTGAAGTAGGAAAATACGCAGATACAGCCATCGATGCACTCGTCCATTCATTGAAACGAGAAGGGGCGACGCGACTGCAAGCGAAGATGGCAGGCGGCGCTCAGATGTTTCAGTTTAAATATGAGAACGAAGCGATGCGAATCGGTGAGCGAAACGCCGAGGCGATCCGTCAAGCATTAAAAGTCCATCGTATTCCGCTCGTGGCAGAAGATTGCGGCGGACATAACGGGCGGACGATCGAATTTGATGTCGCAACATCCGTCTTGTCGATTCGGACGGTGAGCGTGGGTACGAAAGAACTATAAGGGGGGATCGACATGACGACTCATCTTACACAGTTGTGGGATCGCTGGAATATGGACCGTGATATGGATACAGCAAACGAATTACTAGCACATTACGAGTTTCTCATCCACTACCACGTACAACGGATGATCGTGACGCTTCCAAAGAGCGTCGAACGCGACGAATTGAAAAGTTTGGGTTACATGGGATTGTACGATGCCCTTATGAAATATGATCCAGAGCACAACAATAAATTTGATACGTATGCTGCGTTTCGGATACGAGGCGCCATAATCGACGGCTTACGAAAAGTGGACTGGTTACCTCGGTCGGTTCGAGAAAAAGTAAAAAAAATCGATCACGTGGCAGAACAGCTTGAACAGTCGTTACATCGAGCTCCGACGAAGAGCGAATTAGCTTCGGCATGCGACCTGCCGATTTCAGAAATCGAACGAACGATGGCGGAAGGTTACTTTGCTAATATGTTGTCGATTGATGAGGCCGTGACGTTGCAAGAAGAAGGGAAAGTCATGTCTGTCACGTATTTCGACCCGGATTCTGAAAAGCCTGAAGATACATTATTACAACGCGAATTGATTGACGTGCTGGCTGCAGAGGTTGACCATTTATCTGAAAAAGAGCGACTCGTCGTATCTTTGTTTTACTTTGACGAACTGACGTTGACAGAGATTGGGGAAGTGCTCGAACTGTCCACATCGCGGATATCGCAAATTCATTCCAAAGCGTTGAAGACGTTAAAGCATGCGCTCGGTCGGTCCTATTTAGAAGAAAAGACATCGTAAGGAGATGAACAAGTGTATATTGTATATGTGATCACAGCTTGTTTGGTTGCTTACGGTTTTTTATTCGGCTACCGACAAGTTCAAGCGCTGCAGGAACGAGTCGATCGACTCGAACGAGAGAAGCAAGAGACTGAATCGTTGCTTCTTTCGTTCATGGAGTCGATGAACGACCTCGTCGTTCAGGAACCCGCTGAACGTTCGAACGTGGTTCAACGAGAGGAAGCTCCAACACCCGTTGTCAATGCGTCTGTCCAAACGGTCGTAGAGGCGACAGAAGAGACGACACCGTCCGCGTCAATCGACGTGGACGATGTCTTGTTGCGACATTCCGTCCGGGACGCCGCCCGTATCCTAGGAAAAGGCGAGGGCGAGCTCGCGCTGTATGCGAAACTTCGTAAAAAGTGAGAGTTGCCGGATTTCGTGACATATGCTATAGTAATTCTCGGTGTTAAACACATCACACACGTCTCGGGATGATATTCCTCGGTGCCGAAAGGTCGGAATACAACAATGAACGAGGCGGAGGACTTTTTTAAACCACAAGGAGGAAATTTATCATGGCAGTAATTTCAATGAAGCAATTGCTTGAAGCTGGTGTACACTTCGGTCACCAAACACGCCGTTGGAACCCAAAAATGGCGAAATACATCTTCACAGAGCGTAACGGGATCTACATCATCGACCTTCAAAAGACGGTCAAAAAAGTAGACGAAGCTTACAACTTTGTTCGTGAACTCGCGGCAGAAGGCGGAAACGTCCTCTTCGTTGGTACGAAAAAACAAGCTCAAGATACAATCAAAGAGGAAGCAATCCGTTCTGGAATGTTCTTCATTAACGAGCGTTGGTTGGGTGGAACACTCACTAACTTCTCAACAATCAAAAAGCGTATTAACCGCTTGAAGCAACTCGAAAAAATGGAAGAAGACGGCACGTTCGAAGTACTTCCTAAGAAAGAAGTCATCATCTTGAAGAAAGAAATGACTCGTCTTGAGAAGTTCCTCGGCGGAATCAAGGACATGCCTGGTGTGCCTGACGCCCTCTTCATCGTTGACCCACGTAAAGAGCGTATCGCAATCGCGGAAGCTCACAAATTGAACATCCCAATCGTTGCGATTGTCGACACAAACTGTGACCCAGACGAAATCGACTACGTAATCCCAGCGAACGACGATGCAATTCGTGCAGTTAAATTGCTCACTTCGAAGATGGCTGATGCAATCATCGAAGCGAAGCAAGGTGAAGAAGAAGTTGCTGAAGAAGCTGTAGCGACAGAAGCTGAAGCTACAGAAGCTGAGTAATCAGTGAGACAATAGGTGATAAAGGGAAAGCCTTTTATCACCTTTTTTTAGGACATGTAATCAAAAAGCCCTGTGCTTTTTCTTAAAATTCGTTAGTTTTACAAGGAGGAATTTCCGATGGCAGTTACAGCAGCAATGGTAAAAGAACTTCGTGAAAAAACAGGAGCAGGAATGCTCGATTGCAAAAAAGCACTCGTTGAAACAGACGGTGACATGCAAGCAGCAATCGACTTCCTTCGCGAAAAAGGAATCGCTAAAGCAGCAGCAAAAGGTGATCGTATCGCCGCTGAAGGTTTGACAGCAGTAGCAGTTGAAGGCAACAAAGCTGTGCTCGTCGAAATCAACTCAGAAACAGACTTCGTTGCGAAGAACGAGAAGTTCCAAACACTCGTCAACAACGTAGCAAAAGCAGTACTCGCATCAGGCGCAACAACTGCAGAAGCGGCACTCGCGGCTGAGTACGAAGCAGGTAAAACACTTGAAACGTACATCCAAGAAGAAGCTTCTACAATCGGAGAGAAAATCTCACTCCGTCGTGTAGCTGTTCTTGAAAAAGCTGAAGATGCAGTATTCGGTACGTACCTCCACATGGGTGGTCGCATCGGGTCAGTCGTTGTCATCGACGGCACATCTGACGAGACAGTTGCTAAAGACGTTGCAATGCACGTTGCTGCAGCTAGCCCACTTTACGCGACACGCGATGAAGTATCAGCTGAAGAAATCGACCGCGAGAAGAAAGTCTTGACTGAGCAAGCACTCAACGAAGGCAAGCCTGCTAACATCGTTGAGAAGATGATTGCTGGTCGTATGAACAAGTACTTCGAGGAAATCTGCCTCGTTGACCAAACGTTCGTAAAAGACAGCGACTTCAAAGTTGGTAAGTACGTAGAATCAAAAGGCGGAAAAATCAACTCGTTCGTACGCTTCGAAGTAGGAGAAGGTATGGAGAAACGTGAAGAGAACTTTGCTGAAGAAGTTATGAACCAACTTAAAAAATAATCTGTGTCACAATCTGTGATACAACTAAAATTGGGAACACGTCTGTATAACCTTGAGTTAGTTCGTTAAGGGAGCGTGTTCCCTTTTTTCAAGCAAGAGGAGGCAAAGTTATGGAACCGAAATATAAACGAATTGTGTTAAAATTGAGTGGAGAAGCGCTCGCTGGAGATCAAGGTTACGGGATCGACCCTAACATTGTAAACTCAATCTCAAGTCAAATTAAAGAATTGATCGAGATGGGTGTAGAAGTCGCCGTTGTTGTAGGTGCCGGAAACATTTGGCGTGGAAAGACGGGTAGTGAACTCGGGATGGATCGGGCAAACGCAGATTACATGGGTATGCTCGCAACTGTATTGAACTCACTTGCTCTTCAAGATAGCCTTGAAACGTACGGTGTCCAAACGCGCGTCCAAACATCAATTGAAATGCGACAAGTTGCTGAACCATACATTCGTCGTCGCGCAATGCGTCATCTTGAAAAAGGACGCGTCGTCATCTTTGCGGCCGGCACAGGTAACCCATATTTCTCAACGGACACAACAGCTGCCCTCCGTGCGGCTGAAATTGAAGCTGATGTCATTTTAATGGGTAAAAACAATGTGGACGGCGTCTATTCAGCCGATCCGAAATTGGATGCGACGGCAGTGAAGTACGATACGCTGTCTTACCTTGACGTCTTAAAGGATGGACTTCAAGTCATGGACTCGACAGCAACGTCACTTTGTATGGACAACCACATTCCATTGATTGTATTCTCATTGCTTGAAGAAGGTAACATTAAACGTGTCGTTCTCGGGGAACATATCGGGACGGTAGTAGGAGGAGTCAATTCATGAGTGTCAAAGAAGTATTGAAAACAGCTGAAGAAAAAATGGAAAAAGCGCATTCTTCACTTAAACGTGATTTTGGAACGCTTCGCACTGGCCGTGCCAGCGCATCGATTTTGGATCCTGTCCAAGTTGATTACTATGGTGTCCCAACACCACTCAATCAAGTGGCAAACATCAATACACCAGAAGCGCGTCTACTTTTGATTCAACCATGGGATAAGTCGATGGTTTCTGAAGTAGAGAAAGCGATTCAAAAGGCAGACCTCGGCTTGTCTCCATCATCTGACGGTACGGTCATCCGTTTGGCGATTCCTGCATTGACGGAAGAACGTCGTAAAGAATTAGTTAAAATCACGAAAAAATACGCAGAAGAAGCGAAGGTCGCTGTCCGTAACGTACGTCGTGATGCAAACGAAAACTTGAAGAAACTCGAGAAAGATGGCGAGTTAACAGAAGACGATCTCCGCGGATATGCAGATGACGTTCAAACGTTGACGGATTCGTATATCAAGAAGATTGATGAATCTGCAGCAATTAAAGAAAAAGAAATCATGGAAGTGTAATCACGGAAGTGGTATACCAAAAAGCTGTGTGGGGACCCTTTTTCTGAGAGGGTCCTTCTTTCATACAATCAGGAGGATAACAGAATGTTTAAATGGGTGAATCCTAAAACGAAAATCGAGGCGGAGTTAAGTGTTCCTGAGCACGTAGCCATCATCATGGATGGAAATGGACGCTGGGCCAAAAAACGTGGTCTCCCTCGCATCATGGGTCACCGGGAAGGGATGAAGTCCATCCGGGAAGCGGTACGAACAGCGCAGGAACTCGGGATTCGGTCTCTGACGCTTTATGCGTTCTCTACAGAGAATTGGACTCGTCCGGAAGAGGAAGTCTCATTCTTGATGAAACTGCCGAAACAGTTTTTGGAGACCGATTTGAAAGAACTCCATGAACAGAATGTACGGGTGCTCGTTGCGGGAGATACGTCGAAACTCCCACGAGAGACACGCGAAGCCGTTGATGAAGCGAGAGAGCGGACCGTTGCGAACACAGGATTGAACCTTGTCTTCGCACTCAACTACGGGGGACGAGATGAGCTCGTTCAAGCGATGCGGAGCATTGCAGTAGACGTTCAGTCCGGTTCGGTTCGAGCAGACGACATCGATGACCGTATGATTGGTGAACGACTCATGACACACGTTCAAGACGTGGATCTCGTTATTCGGACGAGCGGTGAGCAACGACTCTCTAACTTTTTATTATGGCAAAGCGCGTATGCTGAACTTCATTTCACAGAAGTATTGTGGCCGGAATTTAAGCGTGAGCATTTTGTAGAAGCGATTGAATCATACAACGCGCGCACGCGACGTTTTGGTGGGGTGTAACATGAAGACACGTATTATTACAGGACTATGGGCAGGAGCCATCTTTATCACGGTGATTGCGCTTGGAGGCAATGCCTTTGTTTCATTGATGGGGATTTTGGCACTCATCGGATTGAGTGAATTCACGTTGATGCGACAGCATAAGCTGTTGGCGTTTCCGTTCTTGGTGACAGCGCTCCTCGTGGCGTTCCCGTTCCTCTTATTATTGCTCGAGACTCAAGTTGTCACGGATGAACTTCCGTTCTCGATTGAACAATGGCTCGTCTTAGGGCTCGTGTTGTTGCTGTTTTGGACAGTGGTCACGAAAAATCGATTCACGTATGAAGATGCCAGTTTTTACTTCGTTTCAGCCGTCTATTTAGTCGTCGGTTTCTCTAGTTTTGCGTTAGTCCGGCTCTCTGAGGACGGTCTATCGAAAGTGCTGCTAATCTTGTTTATGATTTGGGCGACAGACTCGGGAGCGTATTTTACCGGAAAAGCATTCGGGAAAGCCAAGTTATGGCCATCGATTAGTCCGAATAAGACGATTGAAGGAGCGATTGGGGGCATTGTTTCTGCGATTGTACTCGGTATCATCTTCGTCTGGATTGATCCGATCTTGCCGATGATCGAGGTCGTCATTTTAGCGATTGTCGTGGCGGTAGTCGGACAGCTCGGGGATTTGGTGCAGTCTGCTTATAAGCGCCAGTACGGAGTCAAAGATTCAGGTCATCTGTTACCGGGACATGGTGGCATTTTAGACCGGTTTGATAGTATGATTGCGGTCTTTACCGTCATTTGGGTGTTTAATCTGCTTTAAAAAGGAGTGTCGAGATGAAGCGAATTAGCTTAATTGGGGGGACTGGTTCGATTGGCGTTCAAACTTGTGACGTCATCGAACAGCACCCTGACCTGTTTGAACTTGAGGCGTATGCGTTCGGAACGAACGTCGAGGTCGCCACGGAATGGATCAATCGACTTAGACCAAAATATGTGTCGGCAACGAGTATCGAAGTACTCGAACAGTTGAAGCCGCGTCTTACATATGAACCTCTCTATTTTATTGGACCGGAGGGGCTGAAGGAGTGTGCGACGGCAGAACGGGCTGACATCGTCGTGACGGCAGTCGTTGGAGCAGTTGGACTTGAACCGACGCTTGCGGCGATTCAAGCAGGGAAAGATATTGCACTCGCCAACAAGGAAACACTCGTTACCGCAGGACATCTTGTCAAAGCGGCCGTGAAAGAACATGGGGTCAACCTGTTGCCTGTCGACAGTGAACACTCCGCGATCTATCAATGTTTGAACGGGGAACGAAGAGAAGATGTATCCAAGATTATTCTAACGGCTTCAGGCGGTAGTTTCCGTGATCGTTCACGCGATGAGCTGGCTGATGTGACTGTTGAAGACGCACTGAATCATCCGAACTGGTCAATGGGAGCAAAAATCACCATCGATTCGGCGACGATGTTCAACAAAGGCCTTGAAGTCATCGAGGCACACTGGCTGTTCGATATCGATTATAATGATATTGAAGTCATCTTACATCGTGAATCGATTATTCATTCGATGGTCGAATTTAAAGATGCTGCCGTGATGGCCCAGCTCGGAAACCCGGATATGCGTGGTCCGATCCTTTATGCGCTATCGGGACCGAAGCGGCTTGAAATCGAGGGGAATAAGCGGTTAAACTTGAAGGAAATCGGAAAGCTGCATTTTGAAGAGGCTGATTTCAATCGCTACCCGGCACTCCGGTTAGCGTTCGAAGCAGGAAGAGCCGGTGGTTCTATGCCGACCGTCCTGAATGCAGCCAATGAAGTGGCAGTAGACCTATTCTTGAACGGTCAGATTACGTTTTTAGAGATTGAACGACTCGTCGAAGATGCGATGGCTCGACATGAGGTCATCGCCGAGCCGACGCTCGCGCAAATTCTAGAAGTTGACCGAGCAGTACGTCAACAGATTCAGCAAGGAATTGAAGGTGGGGAATAAATCATGACGACTTTTATCGCCATCGTTTTGATGTTTGGCGTTCTCATTTCGGTACACGAATGGGGACACCTCGTCATGGCGAAACGGGCAGGCATTCTCTGTCACGAGTTTGCAATCGGATTCGGTCCAAAAATTGTTTCATTCCGTAAAAATGAAACGCTCTATACCATTCGTCTTTTACCAATCGGTGGCTACGTCAAAATGGCCGGAGAAGATTTTGAACCGATTGAAGTCCGTGCGGGTCAGCATGTCGGACTCCGGCTCACCGAACAGGGGACGGTCGATCGTGTCTACTTCCAACCGGACACGGCTACAGATGTCCATGTCGTAGGAACCGTCGATAAGTTCGATTCGACACATGAGTTGAAAGTGCAACTTCTCATCGATGAGGAAGTGCGTGTCTATTCATTAGAGCGAGACACACTCCTTGTCGACCAAGGGATGGAAATTCAAATCGCACCGTATGATCGAACATTTGGAGCCCAGTCGGTTTGGAAACGTGTCTTGGCCATCGCAGCCGGTCCGGCGATGAACTTCGTCTTGGCGTTCATCTTGCTCATTATTGTGGGGCTCGTTCAAGGAACCCCGACGAACGATGGTCAAATCGGTACGGTTCAACCGGATTCAGCCGCTGATGAGGCTGGTTTGATGAGCGGGGATGAAATCGTATCGATTGAAGGTGAGCCGATTACCGATTGGCTCGACTTACGATCTGCTTTAGAAGACCGGGCGGACACCCCTACGGAAGTCACGTATGTCCGTGATGGGGAGGAAGCAACTGTCACCCTCACACCACAAGCAGTCGAACAAAACGGAGAGACGGTCGGGATTCTTGGTGTCACGAACGCACTCGAGCGATCACCGGTCAAAGCCGTGACGACGGGAGCGGAAACGACATGGACGATGTCGACGCTCATCTTCTCTGCGGTCGGTGATTTGGTGACAGGACAAGTCGGTGTCGATCAACTAGCAGGTCCGGTCGGGATTGTACGGATGACAGATGAAGTAGCGGCGAGCGGTTTGATCATGCTATTGAACTGGACAGCGCTTCTCTCCGTCAACCTTGCTATCTTCAACTTGCTCCCATTGCCAGCGTTAGACGGAGGACGTTTGATTTTCCTCTTGTTCGAAGCGGTACGCGGACGTCCAATCGATCCGAAAAAAGAAGGATTCGTCCACTTTATCGGATTCGCACTCTTGATGATTTTAATGTTGATTGTCACTTGGAACGACATTCAATCATTCTTTAAATAAGCTGTTTGTAGAGAAGGGAAACGTTGAACTGTATGAAACAATCTAGATTGCTCATGCCTACATTGAGAGAAGTTCCGGCTGACGCGGAAGCGGTCAGCCATCAACTCCTCGTCCGTGGAGGATTCATCCGTCAAAATGCGGCAGGAATTTATTCTTATCTTCCACTCGGACATAAGGTGTTACACAACATCCAAACAATCATCCGTGAAGAGATGAATCGTGCCGGTGCACAAGAGTTATTGATGCCTGCCATTCAACCGGCAGAACTTTGGGAAGAGACAGGACGTTGGGGCATTTACGGTCCTGAGTTGATGCGCTTGACGGACCGTCATGACCGTCGTTTCGCACTCGGTGCGACACACGAAGAATTGATCACATCGATCGTCCGAGACGAGCTCAACTCGTATAAAAAACTTCCGATGAACTTGTACCAGATTCAAACGAAGTATCGTGATGAGCGTCGTCCACGTTTCGGGTTGCTCCGCGGACGTGAGTTCTTGATGAAAGACGCCTACTCATTCCACGCGACACAAGAAGACTTAGATGAAGAATATACAAACATGTATAATGCGTACTCACGCATCTTCGACCGCACAGGACTGAAGTATCGTCCGGTCGTCGCGGACTCTGGGGCAATCGGCGGGAAAGATACGCATGAATTCCAAGCGCTTGCGGATATCGGGGAAGACACGATTGTCTACACGGACACGTCGAACTATGCGGCGAACATCGAGATGGCCGAAACGCTCGACCGTTATGAGATGCAGCAAGCTGACGTTCGTCCACTCGAAAAAGTGGACACGGAAGAGAATCGTACGATTGAAGATGTGGCAGCATTCTTGAACGTGGATCCGAAAACGACAATCAAATCTGTCTTGTTCAACGTGGATGGCGAAACCGTCATGGCAATCGTTCGTGGCGACCACGAAGCGAACGAAGTCAAAGTGAAGAACGCACTCGGTGGACTCGACATTCAACTTGAAGAAGAAGCGAAAATCGTTGAGTTGTTCAACTGTGCGCCAGGTACACTCGGACCGATTAACGCTCCGGTCAAAGTCGTTGCCGACTATGCGGTCAAGTACTTAGTGGATGCAGTCTGTGGTGCCAACGAGGCGAACACACACTACACGGGTGTAAACGCTGCGCGCGACCTTGCCGAAATGACATACCACGATTTACGTTTCGTTGTCGAAGGCGATTTGGCACCGGATGAGTCCGGTCCGGTTCGTTTTGCTCGTGGGATTGAAGTGGGGCAAGTATTTAAACTCGGAACACGATATTCAGAAGCGATGGGTGCGACGTTCCTCAACGAAGAGGGTCGTGCCGAACCACTCATCATGGGTTGCTACGGCATCGGAGTGTCACGCACACTTTCAGCCATCGTCGAACAACATCACGACGACCGTGGAATCGTTTGGCCACGTAACGTGGCGCCGTTCGATCTCCATTTGATCGCAATCAATGCAAAAGATGAGACGCAAGTCGAGTTGGCGAACCGTCTTTATGAAGAGCTTGGTCAAACATACGATGTCTTGTTCGACGACCGAAAAGAACGCGCGGGCGTCAAGTTTGCAGATGCAGATTTGATTGGACTTCCGATTCGCGTGAACGTCGGGAAAAAAGCCGGCGAAGGCATCGTTGAAGTGAAAGTACGTGCAACAGGTGAAGTGATTGAAACATCAATCGATGAATTGAAAGAAGTCATCGCTTCAAAATTTAGCGAAGTTCATTAATGGATGAAGGTGACAGCGGAAGCGGTCACCTTCATTTGTCGAATTGGCATAAAGGGGGAAAGACGGACCCGTGGAAGCAAATCAAAAGATGCAATTATTATTAAGTGACCTTGGGATCACGACCGAGACGGACCTGTTTGATCAGGCCGAACTCTCACGGCTCGTCGTCAACAAGAAGCGACGGACGTGGACGTTTTATTTTTCATTTCCAAAAGTATTGCCATACGACGTGCATCAATTGTTCATGAGTCGATTAGAAAGCCGTTATGCGACGTTCGCGGATGAGGTATACGCTCGGTTCTCGACAACAGCTGGTGGAAGTGAGCAAGACTATATCGACTATTGGCCACGAATCGTCAGCGAGTTGAGCCAAGTATCTGGCGCGATGCGCAGTTATTTCGGTTCCGTTTCGCCACGATTCGAGCAGAACAAACTTATGATTCCAGTGCGTTCCGCACCTGAGGCGAGTTATGTGGACAAAGAGCTCTGTCAAGAAGTGCAGGCGCTCTATAGTGCCTATGGGTTCACGAAAAAACCGTGTCAGGCTCAATTTTCGGAAGACGCTGAGGCGAATCAGGCCCTTCGCGAACAGGTCGTTCAAGAAGACATCGAACAAGCGAAAATGGCACTGGCTGCCCAATTCGCCAAGGCGACAGAAACGAATGACGAACCGATCACAGAAATCCGGATGGGTGCGCTCATTAAAGATGAAATCGTCCCAATCAAGACGATTATCGAGGAAGAACGACGTGTCGCGATTCGTGGACTCGTCTTCTCGGCAGAACGGAAAGAATTGAAGAGTGGGAAGAAACTGTTTACGTTCAAGATGACGGATTACACCGACTCATTGATTGTGAAAGTATTTGCCCGCGATGACGATGACGACCGTATGCTCAGTGCCGTCAAAAAAGGCATGTGGATTCAAACAGCTGGGCGGGTCGAAGATGATTCGTTCATGCGCGAACTATGTATGATGGCATCTCAACTTCAAGAAGTGAAGGTCGAACCGCCACGTGACGAATGGGAAGGCGAGAAGCGTGTCGAACTTCACGCGCATACTCAGATGAGCCAAATGGATGCCGTCACAAACGTCTCGGCGCTCGTCGCCCGTGCTGCGAAATGGGGACATCGTGCCATTGCCATTACCGACCATGCCGGAGTCCAGGCGTTCCCAGAAGCGTATTATGCCGGGAAGAAAAACGACATTAAAGTGTTATACGGAGTCGAGGCGAACGTCGTCAACGATGGTGTCCCCGTCGCCTATCATGCGACCGATGTGGCATTGGAAGATGCGACATACGTCGTCTTCGACGTCGAGACGACGGGACTTTCTGCCGTCTACAATAAAATCATCGAACTTGCTGGGGTTAAAATCAAGGACGGGGAAATCATTGACCGGTTTGAGGCGTTCGCAGACCCGAAACATGCCTTGTCAGCGACCACGATTGAATTGACAGGGATCACGGATGACATGGTCCAAGGTCAACCGGACCCGGAAGTGATCACGAAACGGTTCGTCGATTGGTGTGGCGACAGCATTCTCGTCGCCCATAACGCGTCATTCGATATGGGCTTCCTTGAGGCGACTCTCCGTAGCGGAGGACATGAACCAGACGATTATCCGGTCATCGATACGCTCGAACTTGCTCGAACGTTGATGCCGACGTTGAAGAATCACCGGCTCAACACACTCGCGAAGCGATTCGATATCGAACTGACACAACATCACCGTGCCATTTATGATGCGGAAGCAACAGCATATTTGCTCATGAAGCTACTCGATCTCGCTAAGCAGATGTTCGAGATGACGACACATCGCTCGTTGAACGCGAAAGTCGGGAGTGACGTATCGAAGATTCGTCCGTTCCATGCGACTATCTACGCTAAAAATAAAAAGCCAGGACTTCGTCATTTATATGAGCTCATCTCCTTATCTCACATCGATTACTTGTATCGGATGGCACGCATGCCACGTTCCGAGCTCGTGAAGCGACGGGAAGGACTGTTGATTGGTTCAGCTTGCGATAACGGGGAGATTTTTGACGCCGCCTTGAACAAGTCGGATGATGAACTCGAGAAGATGATGTCGTTTTACGACTTTATCGAGATTCACCCGCCGGCACTCTACCATCATTTAATTGATAAAGAGATTGTGGCGAATGAGTTAGAACTCCGCGAAATCATTAAGCGCATCATTCGTGTCGCCGAGAAGGCCGAGTTACCGGTTTGTGCGACAGGGAATGTGCACTATCTAGATCGGTCCGACCGGTCTTATCGCGAGATTTTGATTCGTACCCAAGGTGGAGCGAACTTTATCAATACGCGTAAAGAATTACCACATGCGCACTTTCGGACGACGAAGGAAATGATGGAAGAGTTCAAGTTTTTAGGTGACGATTTAGCGCGTGAAATCGTCATCACGAATCCGAATGCGATCGCCGACCAGATTGAGTCGATACAAATCATCCCGGATGATTTGTATACGCCGAAAATTGAAGGTGCGGATGATGAAGTTCGGAATATGAGCTATGACATGGCTCGCTCCATCTACGGGGACGAGCTGCCTGAGATCGTGGAGGCACGTCTTGAGAAAGAGCTCAAGTCGATTATCGGCCACGGGTTCGCCGTCATTTATTTGATTTCGCATAAACTCGTTAAAAAATCACTCGATGATGGGTATCTGGTCGGGTCGCGTGGGTCGGTCGGTTCGAGTCTCGTCGCAACGATGACGGAAATCACCGAAGTCAACCCGCTACCACCTCACTACGTCTGTCCGAACTGTCAGCACTCACATTTCTTCAACGACGGGTCGGTCGGGTCGGGATATGACTTACCGGACAAGGAGTGCCCGGAGTGCGGCACGTGGTACAAAAAAGACGGTCATGACATTCCGTTCGAGACGTTCCTCGGTTTCAAAGGGGACAAAGTACCAGATATCGACTTGAACTTCTCAGGTGAATATCAACCGCATGCCCACGCCTATACAAAAGTGCTGTTCGGAGAAGAGTATGTGTATCGTGCCGGGACAATCGGAACGATTGCCGACAAGACGGCTTATGGATACGTGAAAGGCTATGCGACCGAGAACGATAAGATTTACCGGAACGCCGAGGTGGACCGTCTCGTGTCCGGGGTCACCGGGGTGAAACGGACGACAGGGCAACACCCAGGGGGGATCATCGTCGTACCGGACTACATGGACATCGCGGACATTTCTCCGATCCAGTATCCGGCGGATGACAATTCATCTGAGTGGAAGACGACTCACTTTGACTTCCACTCCATCCATGACAACTTATTGAAACTCGATATTCTCGGGCATGATGACCCGACCGTCATCCGGATGTTACAGGACTTGTCTGGTATCGATCCGAAGACGATTCCGACGGATGATCCGACTGTCATGAAGATTTTTTCTTCACCAGAAGTGCTTGGGGTGACACCGGAACAGATTGAATCGAAAACCGGGACGCTCGGGATTCCAGAATTCGGGACGAAGTTCGTCCGTCAGATGCTTGAAGAGACAAAACCGTCGACGTTCTCGGAGCTCGTTCAAATCTCTGGTCTATCCCACGGAACAGACGTCTGGCTCGGGAACGCGAACGAATTGATTTATAACGGGACGTGCGAACTGAAAGATGTCATCGGTTGTCGAGACGACATCATGGTCTATCTGATTTATGCAGGCCTCGAACCATCATTCGCCTTTAAAATCATGGAGTCCGTCCGGAAAGGGAAAGGACTCACGGAAGAGATGGAGTCCGAGATGCGGGAGAATGACGTGCCGGAATGGTATATCTCGTCTTGTAAGAAAATCAAGTACATGTTCCCGAAAGCGCACGCGACTGCCTACGTCTTGATGGCGGTTCGGATTGCATACTTCAAAGTGCATCATCCGATTCTGTACTACGCGACGTACTTTACCGTTCGGGCGGGAGATTTTGATTTGTCCGCAATGATCAAAGGTCCTCAGGCCGTTCGTAAGGCGATGTCGGATATCCGAGAAAAAGGGTTCGATGCGACGGCGAAGGATAAAGGACTGCACACGGTCCTCGAACTGGCGCTCGAAATGCTCGAGCGGGGTATGAAGTTCCAAAACATCGACTTGTATCGGTCGAGCGCGACAGAGTTCTTGATTGAAGACAATACGCTGATTCCACCGTTCAATGCGGTCGACGGCCTTGGAACGAATGCGGCGAAAGCAATCGTCGAAGCGAGAGAAGAAGGACAGTTCCTTTCGAAAGAAGATTTGCGGAAACGTGCGAAACTTTCGAAAACGGTCATCGAGACACTCGATACGATGAAATGTCTCGAAGGTCTGCCTGATGAGAACCAACTCTCATTCTTTGATTTTGGGGTGTAAGTTGCGATTTATCGGGAAAATATGATATATTGGTATCGAACAAAGTTGGATACTACGACGGAAAGGAGTAGGGAACCCTACTCCTTTCTTGTATGTAAAAGCCAGAAGGAGGGATGAGAGTGTCCAAAATAACAGAAGTCGTTGAATCGATTGCGTTGCCGATCGTAGAACGGGAAAACATGGAATTGGTCGATGTGGAATTCGTTAAGGAAGGTCCAGACTGGTTTTTGCGCGTCTATATCGATAAGCCGGGGGGCGTCGATTTGGACGATTGCGTCAATATCAATGAACAGCTCTCGGAAAAACTAAACGAAACCGATCCGATTGAACAGGCTTATTATCTTGATGTCTCGAGTCCTGGTGCGGAGCGTCCGCTGAAAAAGCCGAGCGATTTTGAACGTGCGGTAGGCAAAAATGTCTACATGAAAACGTTCGCTCCGATCGATGGTGCCAAAGAGTTTGAAGGAATTTTGACGGCATATGATGGGGAAACGGTCGTGATCGAGACACGCATCAAGACAAGAAAAAAAGCGGTATCGCTACCGGTAGACAAAATTGCACAAGCCCGCTTAGCGGTCACGTTTAGTTAAGGAGAGGGAAGAAGATGGGTCCACAATTACTCACTACAATCGATCAGATTGCCAAAGAAAAAGGAATCGACAAAAATATCATTATCGATGCACTCGAACAAGCGCTTATTTCTGCGTATCGTCGCAACGTGGCGAACCCGAACGAGCACGTGAAAGTCGAGTTTGATCAGGTGACGGGGGATATCCGTGTCTATGCACTTTTAGAAGTCGTAGAGCGCCTCACGCAACCGGACCAACAGCTCTCACTCGAAGAAGCACATGAAATCGATCCGAACTATGAGCTCGGTGATTTCCATAAAGAAGAAGTCACTCCGAGTGATTTCGGACGCGTCGCGGCGATGACAGCTAAACAAGTCGTCACACAGAAGATGCGTGAAGCGGAGCGCGAGCGCATCTACAACCACTTCGCTGACAAAGAAGACGAAATCATGACAGGAATCGTGGAGCGTTTCGACCCACGCAACCTGTATATCGGTCTCGAGAACAACATCGAAGCCGTATTGACACCGAATGAACAGATGCCGAACGAGTCATACCAAATCCATGACCGCATCAAAGTATACGTGACAAAAGTAGATTCAACGACAAAAGGTTCAGGTGCTGCGATTCAAGTTTCGCGTACGCATCCGGGACTTTTGCGTCGTTTGTTCGAACTCGAAGTTCCTGAGATTTCAAACGGGACAGTCGACGTGATGTCAGTATCGCGTGAAGCGGGTGACCGTTCGAAAATCGCTGTACACTCGGATATCGTCGACCCGGTCGGCGCATGTGTCGGACCGAAAGGACAACGTGTTCAAACAATCGTCGACGAATTGAACGGCGAGAAAATTGATATTGTCCGCTGGTCTGAAGACCCGAAAGAGTTCGTTCGTAACGCACTCAGCCCGGCTCAGGTCGTTGCGGTATATGTCAACGAGCCAGCAAAATCGACGACAGTCGTCGTACCGGACTATCAATTGTCACTCGCAATCGGGAAACGTGGTCAAAACGCCCGTCTCGCTGCGAAATTGACAGGATGGAAAATCGACATCAAGAGTGAAACGGATGCCGAAGCACTTGATTTGTTCGATACGTTCGCTGAAAAAGTTGAATCAGAACCAAAAATTGTTCAAAATGAAGTAGAACAAGACTTATCAGATGCTACAGTTGAAACGACTGCGGTGAAAGAAGAGGAATGACCATGAAGCAAAAGAAACTTCCTTTGCGTAAGTGTGTGGTCACACAGGAAATGCTCCCGAAAAAAGAATTGATTCGTGTCGTTCGGACGCCTGAAGGTGACGTGGTCATCGATCAGACGGGTAAAGTGAACGGTCGTGGTGCTTACTTATCAAAAGATATCGAAGTCGTTCGTCAAGCAGAGAAAAAACGGACGCTCGACCATCACTTGAAAGTAAAGACGAGCGACGACTTGTATGAACAGTTGAAAGCTGTCGCAGGTGGCGAATCATGAGCCAGTGGGAATCATTGTTAGGCCTTGCTGCTCGAGCGAGGAAAGTAACGATGGGAGAAGAGTTTGTATTAAAGGATGTACGAGCAGGTCGTGCCAAGCTCGTCATTCTAGCCGGAGATGCAGGTGCCTCGACAAAAAAACGAGTCACTGACAAATGTGCGTCTTATCAAGTGCCATTGATTGAAGTGAGCGATCGCTACACAATCGGTGCCGCACTCGGTAAAGACATGCGTGTCGTCGTATCGGTGACAGAATCCGGATTTGCGAACAAGCTTAAGCAACTTCTCTCTTAACTATTAACGGAGGTGGATGCTTTGGGAAAACGCGTCTATGAATTTGCAAAAGAACAGAATGTAACGAGTAAACAAGTCATTACTCAATTAGAAAAATTGAACAAACCGGTGAAAAACCATATGGCCGTCCTCGATGAGGAAACGGTAAAACAATTGGACCGTGTGTTCAATCCTGAAAAGTATCGTGCTGAAAAACAAGCGGAAGCGAAAGCGACTTCAACATCGAATGAGCCGAAGCAAGAGAAAAAAGAAGCACAAGCGTCACGTCCACAAGCGGGACAACAAAACCGTGGCGGTCAAAACAATCGCGGTGGACAAAATCGTAACGATAACCGAAACAACGACCCACGCAATAAAAAACGTGGAAAAGGGAAAGGCAAAGGCAAGCCGGTAAAAGCAGCTGTGCCACAAGAAGCCGATCCAAACTCGAAGACGAGTCAGCGTAAAGCGGCACGTCTCGCGCAAGAGGCGGAGATGGGCAACGTCATCAAATATGACGATGTACTGAGCGTATCTGACCTTGCTTCTAAAATGAAAAAAAAGCCAAACGAAATCATCATGAAGTTGATGGGTCTCGGTGTCATGGCAACCATCAACCAAACGCTTGATGATGAAACGGTTGAATTGCTCGCTGCAGAATTCGGCTTTGAGGTTGAAAAAGAAGTTGTTGTCGATGAGACGGACTTTGAAACAGTTGAGATCGACTTCTCACAATATGACCTCGAAGAACGTCCAGCTGTCGTTACCATCATGGGTCACGTCGACCACGGGAAAACGACACTTCTCGACTCGATTCGTAACACGAAAGTCGTCGCAGGAGAAGCAGGTGGAATCACGCAGCACATCGGTGCTTATCAAGTCGAAGTCAACGATAAGAAAATCACATTCCTCGATACACCAGGTCACGCGGCCTTCACGACGATGCGTGCCCGCGGTGCGGAAGTGACAGATATCGCGATCATCGTCGTTGCGGCTGACGATGGCGTCATGCCACAAACAGAGGAAGCGATCTCGCACGCCAAGGCGGCGAACGTTCCAATCATCGTAGCAGTCAACAAGATGGACAAAGAAGGGGCAAACCCTGACCGTGTCAAACAAGAGTTGACAGAGTTCGGTCTCATCCCTGAAGAGTGGGGCGGCGAAACGATTTTCGTTCCGATTTCTGCCATTAAAGGCGAAGGGATCGATGAATTGCTCGAGATGATCCTTCTCGTATCTGAAGTCGAAGAATACAAATCGACACCAGACATGCCAGCTCGTGGTTCAGTCATCGAGGCGAAACTCGACAAAGGACGTGGACCGGTTGCGACACTTCTCGTTCAACACGGTACACTTCGTATCGGAGACTCAATCGTCGTCGGTAGCACGTTCGGTCGTGTCCGTGCGATGGTCAACGATATCGGTCGCCGTGTGAAACAAGTCGGACCATCTACACCGATTGAGATCACTGGTTTGAACGACGTTCCACAAGCCGGTGACCAGTTCATCGTCTTCGAAGATGAGAAGAAAGCACGTGCAATCGGGGAGAAACGCTACCAACGTTACCTCGAGTCACAGCGTCGTGAGTCGGCGAAAGTAAGTCTTGATGACTTGTTCAGCCGCATTCAAGAAGGTGAAGTAAAAGACTTGAACGTCATCATCAAAGCAGACGTTCAAGGGTCAGCTGAAGCATTGGCTGGTTCACTCCGCAAGATTGATGTCGAAGGCGTCAAAGTCAACATCGTGCACCAAGGTGTCGGTGCGATCACGGAAGGTGACGTCATCCTCGCGTCAGCTGCGAATGCCGTCATCATCGGATTCAACGTCCGTCCTGACGGAAACGCACGTTCGATGGCGGAACAAGAGAACGTTGAAATGCGTCTCCACCGCATCATCTACAACGCGATCGAGGAAATCGAAAGCGCGATGAAAGGGATGCTTGACCCAGAGTTCGTGGAAGAAATCACAGGTCAAGTCGAAGTCCGTGACGTCTTCAAAGTATCGAAAGTCGGTGCGATTGCAGGTTGTTATGTGACAGAAGGTAAAATCACACGTGACGCCGGTGTCCGTGTCATTCGTAACGGGATCGTGATTTACGAAGGTAAACTCGATACACTTCGCCGTTTCAAAGATGACGTGAAAGAAGTGGCGACTGGTTATGAGTGTGGAATCAAAGTAGAGAAATTTGATGACATCAAAGTAGACGATGTCATTGAAGCGTTCGTCATGAAAGAAGTCGAACGTAAATAATGTGAGGAGGGATCACGTATGAAAATTCGTGCCCAACGTGTTGCCGAGCAAATGCGTAAAGAAATTACAGATGTCTTGTTACGGGAAGTCAGTGACCCGCGTACAAAAAACGCCACGATTACGAGCGTTGATGTAACGGGTGACTTACAACAAGCAACGGTCTATTATACGGTGCTTGGTGATGAGGAAGATGTGAAAGCGGAAACGCAAGCTGGTCTCGATAAGGCGAAAGGATTTATCCGTCGCGAAATTGGGAACCGCATCCGTCTTCGGAAAACACCAGAGATCTCGTTTGAATACGATTCTTCAGTCGCATATGGTAGCCATATCGATTCGTTGATTCGTGATTTGAACAAAGATCAATAATTTGAAAGGGGAGACGTCGTTCTCCCTTTTTTTATATGGAGGGATGAAATTGGAACCGAACGGAGTGCTCGTACTCGATAAAGATGCTGGCATGACGAGTCATGACTGCGTATTTAAATTACGAAAATTGTTCCAGACGAAAAAGGTCGGACACACAGGTACACTTGACCCGGAAGTGACAGGCGTCCTACCCATCTGTTTAGGGCGTGCCACGAAGCTGTCGCGTTTTATCACGGATGAAGGGAAACGTTACGTGGCCGAGGTGACGATTGGTACCGCCACGATGACCGAGGATGCGCATGGCGAGGTCGTCGCACAGAAATCAGTCACACCGAACGATTTGGACGAATCGCAGATTGACGAGGCGATGCGTCAATTGACGGGGATGATTGAACAAATCCCGCCGTACTACTCAGCGGTCAAAGTAAACGGGAAGAAGTTGTACGAGTATGCACGGAAAGGACAGACCGTCGAACGGCCTCGACGCACGGTCGAAATTCATCGTCTGGAGCGGACGAGTGAATTGACATTTGAAGCGGATGTCTGTCGCTTCCGAATGGAAATCGACTGTGGGAAAGGGACGTATATTCGAACGCTCGCCGTTCAGATCGGGGAGAAGCTCGGTTACCCTGCCCATATGAGCGAACTCAGACGGACGAGCTCAGGAACGTTTGAGGAAGAGAACGCGGTATCGCTCGAAACGTTACAGTCTCTTGAAACGGTCGAAGAACGATTGGCGCATGTGATCCCACTTGAGGATGTCATCAAACGCTGGCCGGCAATCACGATTCCAAAGAATCGGGAGCATTATATTCGGAATGGCGGAAAGCTGAACGGCGTTTCGCTCGAATTTGAGTTATTTACTGTCTATAATGAAGAAGGAATCCCTCTTGCTTTATATCGAAGACAAGAAGGAACGACAGACGCTACAGTCGAGGTCATGCTGGCCATCGACTAAGGGGGAATTTGACAGTATGGAAACAAGACATCTCACCTATCCAGAAACACCGGACGTGTATCCGTCGGTCATGGTACTCGGTTTCTTCGACGGTGTTCATAAGGGCCATCAAGCCGTAATCCATCACGCCAAGCGTGTGGCAGCGGAGCACAACCTACCGGTGACGGTCGTCACGTTCGACCCGCATCCGAAACAAGTACTTTCAAATAAGCCAGACGCAGTGCGTTATATCACGCCGCTGTCTCGAAAGCTGAAGCGAATTGAAGCACTAGGGGTTGAGCGTTGTCTTGTCTTAACGTTCACAAAGGAACTAGCAGGACTTTCTCCGCAACAGTTTGTCGATGATTATTTGATCGGTGCCGGAGCCGTGCACGTGACAGCTGGCTTTGATTACTCATATGGCAAGTTCGGAGAAGGGACGATGGAGACACTTCCGTACCACGCGCGTGACCAGTTCACGACGTCGGTCGTCACAGAGCAGACGATGACCGGAGAAAAGGTGTCATCGACTCGAATCCGTAAGCTGTTGGCTGAAGGAAGTGTCGACGAAGCGCATGAGTTACTCGGTTCTCCGTACGTCATTTGTGGAGAAGTCATTCACGGTGACGCACGTGGGCGCACCATCGGTTTCCCGACGGCGAACGTGTTGATGGACGCATCATACGTCATGCCACGATTAGGTGTATACGCGACTCGCGTCACGCTCCCGGACGGACGGACGTTCCGTGCGATGACGAATGTTGGACGTCGTCCGACGTTTTATGAGACGGGATCGGTCTCGGTTGAAAGCCACCTCTTCGACTTCTCAGAGGATTTATATGGACAAGTCATCGAAATCGAGTGGATTCAATATATTCGGAACGAGCGCGCGTTCGACGGGTTGGATGCGCTAGTCGCTCAACTGAAAGAAGATGAGGTGGCAGCCCGCTCAATCCTATCTTGACTTTCAGGAGCGGGTACGCTATCCTTGTCAAGTACGCAAAGTACACCGCTTCGCTTGGCTGGTCGATTCACCAACGCCGGCTCGGCAACGCGGCAATTTTTCATTAAATGGAGGTGGAGAGGCAATGGCACTCTCAAAAGAACGTAAAAACGAAATTATCGCGGAATACGCGACAAAACAAGGTGACACAGGTTCACCAGAAGTACAAGTGGCTGTGTTGACTGAACAAATCAACACATTGAACGACCACCTTCGTACACACAAGAAAGACCACCACTCACGTCGCGGTCTCTTGAAAATGGTTGGACGTCGTCGTAACTTGCTTACGTACCTTCGTAACAAGGACGTTACACGTTACCGTGAATTGATTCAACGCCTCGGTCTCCGTCGTTAATCGATCGAGACTGTTTAACGGGCTGGGACAACGTCCTAGTCCGTTTCTTCTTTTTTAAGGAAAATGATTAGACATTCGTTGGAATGAGTTACATAATAAACTAGATAAGGTTTGAGAGGAGAATGTACATGTTAGGTACGAAACAAGTATTCTCTACAGAGTGGGGCGGACGCCCATTGTCTGTAGAGGTCGGCCAACTTGCGAAGCAAGCAAACGGTTCGGCACTCGTGCGTTATGGAGATACGGTTGTCCTTGCGACAGTTACGGCTTCAAAAGCACCAAAAGATTTAGACTTCTTCCCGTTGACGGTCAACTATGAGGAGAAACTTTACTCGGTCGGTAAAATTCCAGGTGGTTTCCTTCGCCGTGAAGGTCGCCCGGGTGAAAACGCGATTTTGACATCACGTCTCATCGACCGCCCGATTCGTCCACTCTTCCCAGACGGATTCCGTCATGATATTCAAGTCATGATTTACGTCATGTCAAACGACCCAGATTGCTCGGCTGAAATGGCAGGTATGCTCGGAACGTCAATCGCGCTCTCGATTTCTGACGTACCGTTTGACGGTCCAATCGCTGGCGTGACAGTCGGCCGTGTGGACGGCGAATTCGTCATCAACCCGACGACGGCTCAGTTGGAGAAAACGGACCTTGAACTTCAAGTTGCAGGGACATCGACAGCCATCAACATGGTTGAAGCAGGTGCGAACGAAGTACCTGAGGACGTCATGCTCGAGTCGATCTTGTTTGGACATGAAGAAATCAAGCGTTTGATTGCATTCCAACAAGAAATCGTAGAAGCTGTCGGAAAACCTAAATTCGAATACACGGTCTCGAAATACGATGAGGCACTTACTGCTGAACTCGAAGCAGCCCGTCCTGAAATCGTAGAAGCGGTTCAAGTGGAAGAGAAACACGCTCGTGACGAAGCCATCAACGAAGTGATTGCGAAGTATGTCGCGATGTATGAAGCGCGTCTTGCGGATGAGCCTTCAAAACTCGGCGAAGTTTCAGGCATCTTGAACAAGTTCGTCAAAGATGAAGTCCGTCGCTTGATCACGGTCGAAAAAGTCCGCCCAGACGGACGTCGTCCAGACGTGATTCGCCCGCTCGCATCAGAAGTCGGATTACTCCCACGTGCACACGGTGTCGGTCTCTTCACACGAGGTCAAACACAAGTCATGTCTGTTGCGACACTCGGTGTCATCGGAGACGCACAAATCATCGATGGAATCGGTCTTGAAGAGAACAAGCGCTTTATGCACCACTATAACTTCCCGCCGTTCTCAGTCGGTGAAGCTCGTCCGGTCCGTGCGCCAGGTCGTCGTGAGATCGGTCACGGAGCACTCGGTGAGCGTGCGCTTCTTCCAATCATTCCGAAAGAAGCAGACTTCCCATACACGATTCGTCTCGTTTCGGAAGTACTCGAATCAAACGGTTCAAGTTCACAAGCTTCGATTTGTGGGTCGACACTCGCATTGATGGATGCAGGTGTGCCAATCAAAGCGCCAGTCGCTGGGATTGCCATGGGTCTTATCATGGAAGGTGAACACTACACGGTCTTGACAGATATTCAAGGACTTGAAGACCACCTTGGGGATATGGACTTCAAAGTAGCTGGAACGAAAGACGGGATCACCGCCCTTCAAATGGATATCAAAATTGCCGGGATCACGCGTGAAATTTTAGAAGAAGCGCTTGAACAGGCACGTGTCGGTCGTTTACACATCCTTGACCACATGCTTGAGACGTTAGAGACTCCACGTACACAATTGTCGAAATATGCACCGAAGATTGTGACGATGACAATCAATCCGGATAAGATCCGCGACGTCATCGGACCAGGCGGTAAGATGATCAACAGCATCATCGACCAAACGGGCGTCAAAATCGACATCGAACAAGATGGTACGGTCTTCATCGCCTCGACGGACCAAGAAGGAATCGATCTTGCCATGTCAATGATCGGTGACATCGTCCGTGAAGTCGTCGTCGGTGAAGTATACGATGCTACCGTACGTCGTATCGAAAAATTCGGCGCGTTCGTCGAGTTGTTCAAAGGTAAAGATGCGCTCGTACACGTGTCCGAATTCAGCCTTGAGCGTGTCGCGAACGTCGAGGATGTTGTGAAGCTCGGCGATTCGATTCAAGTCAAAGTCACTGAAATCGATGACAAAGGTCGTGTCAACGCATCACGAAAAGCGCTCATCTTAGAAGGATTGTCTCCTGAAGAGCGTGAGGCATACGAAGCGAAACGGAAAGCAGCACGTGAAAGCCGCCCACCTCGCGATAGCCGTCCGCCACGTCGTGACGGGGACCGTCGTCCACCGCGCTCGACAAATTAATTATTCTGGCCATCGTCTTGGTGCGATGGCCTTTTTCATAGGAGTGAGAATATGGAATGGATGACATTAGAGAACGGTGTCCGAATCATCATCGAACCAATCGAAGGTTCGCTTAGCACCTCGACCGGGGTATTCATTAAAGCAGGGACACGTACAGAGACGTTTGAGAACATCGGCATCAGTCATTTGATTGAACATATGTTGTTCAAAGGGACCGCATCGAAAAGCGCGAAAGAGATTGCTTCCTTTTTCGATGAGCTCGGTGGAAGCGTCAACGCCTTCACCTCGAAAGACCATACATGCTTTTACGTGAAGACGCTCGATGAACACGCGGTCATGGCGCTCGACGTCCTGACAGACATGCTGTTTGAGTCGGTGCTCGATGCACAGGAGTTAGAAAAAGAAAAGCGTGTCGTTGTGGAAGAGATTAAAATGTATGAGGATACACCGGAAGATCTCGTTCACGAACTATTGGCCATCGCGGCGTATCGGGACGATATCCTCGCCCAACCGATTTTAGGGACGGAGGAGAGTGTCAATCGATTGACGCGTGACCAGCTCGTCGAATACTTACAAGAACAGTATACGGCCGAGCAGATTGTCGTCTCGATCGCAGGTCATGTTTCTGAAGAATTGATTGAGGCGGTAAAACGTAGGTTTGCCCACATCCCTTCTAGGGAATCGTCGAAAGAAATCAATCAACCGGAACTGTTCCATGACACATTGACGAAACATAAGGAAACGGAGCAAGCCCACCTCTGTTGGAACTACGAAGCGATTCCGGCGACGGACGATCGATTGCCTCATTTGGCATTGATGAACAACGCAATCGGCGCGACGATGTCTTCGCGTTTGTTCCAGTCCATCCGTGAAGAAGAGGGCTTGGCTTATTCCATTTACTCCTATTACACGACGTTTTCCGATCACGGTACGTTTACCATATACGTCGGTACGTCGCCGGATACGTTGGAACAAGTCGAAGTCATCCTAGAGAGAGAGATGAAGCGACTTGTCGCCGACGGTTTGACTGCTGAGGAAGTAGACAAAGGCAAGCGACAATTGAAAGGGTCGATCGCTCTTGGGAATGAAAGTTCGAGTGCCCGTATGAATCGGAACGGACGGAACTTGCTACTTCTCGATGAAGTCGAGCCGATAGAACAAGTGATTGCCAAAGTAGAACGGATTGAACGCGATGAGGTCAATACATTGATTCGTGAGGTGTTGAGCCATCGCCCAGCGAAGTCATATGTCCTCCCAAACGAAGCGTGACTTGAAACCGAATTGTAAGTTCTCTACACTGATTAAGAGGTATTCTTTAGTTTGGATAGGATACAGGTGAAAGAAGGGAAAGACTTGAACTTAACGGATTTAGTGAAGACGATACAATTAATTAATCAACCAAATCTAGAAGGCATCGTCGTGACGCATGTGACGACGGACTCGCGAGAAGTTGTGCCGGGAACGCTGTTTGTCGCCATCAAAGGCTATACGGTAGATGGGCATGAATATGCGGCGCAAGCAGTAGAGCGAGGCGCGGTGGCAGTCGTTAGCGAACGATCGCTCGACCTGTCAGTGCCAAACCTGATTGTACGTGACAGCTCGCGTTCGATCGGGTTGTTGGCTTCGGCCTTTTATGCGTATCCATCTGAACAGATGCGACTGTTCGGAATCACGGGAACGAATGGAAAAACGACGACGACGACGATTTTACGAGACGTCCTCGACGTTCTCGGGCATTCGACCGGTTTGATTGGGACCGTTGAAGTACGCATCAACGACAAAATCGTCCCAAGTAAAAATACGACGCCTCAAAGTTCAGAACTTCAACAGTTGTTGGCACAAATGCGTGATGAAGGCGTGACGGACGTGATGATGGAAGTGTCCTCACACGGTCTTGAGCTCGGACGTGTCATCGGAACAGATTTTGACATCGTTGGCTTCACGAACTTGACGCACGACCACCTAGATTTTCATGGGACGTTTGAAAACTATGCACGTGCAAAAGGATTATTGTTCGCTCAACTCGGTCAAATGGCCTCACGTGGGAAAGTCGCCGTTTTGAATGCGGACGATGCACAAACGCCTCTTTATGAGACGATGACCGGTGCGAAAGTAATAACGTATGGGATTGATGCGCAAGCAGATTTGATGGCAACGGACATTGAACAGACGTTGTCTCAAACGAGCTTTACATTGAATTACCAAGGCGCGAAACTTCCGGTGACGGTTCAATTCATCGGTCGTTTCAACGTGTACAATCTATTGTTGGCGACGGGTTGTCTTCTCGCTGCCGGTTATTCGCTTGAGCGAATTGCCAAAGCACTCGAGATGATTCATCCGGCCAAAGGACGGATGCAACGTTTAGACGTCCCAGGTTACAACGTATATGCGGACTACGCCCACACGCCGGATGGCATCGAACAGTGTCTGAAGTCGCTCGTCGGCGTACCGAAAGAAAAGATTATCTTTTTGATTGGGACAGGTGGGAACCGTGACGTCACAAAACGTCCTGCAATGGGTGAGATGGCTTCGACTTATGCCGGTACCGTCATCATTACGACGGATGATCCACGATTCGAAGCGTATGAATCCATTACAAAAGGGATTGCAGCCGGGATGACCCACGACAACTTTGTTGAAATCGGGGATCGAGAAGAAGCGGTCCGTTATGCGGCCCGTCTAGCGAAACCGGACAACATCATCGTGTTAGCAGGGAAAGGGCACGAGAAGTATCAAATTATCGGAAATGAAAAATTGCCGCTCGACGAAGAGGCAATCGTTCGAGCGACCATTTTGAATACGGAGGAAGCATGATTTATGGCAGTACAACCAATTACGTTGACAGAAAAAGAGCATGACGACTTCGTCAAAACACACGACCGAGGGGATTTGTTGCAACTATCGAGTTGGGGAGATGTAAAGCGCCAAAATGGTTGGACGTCAGAACGTGTAGCGGTCGCGCGAGACGGCGTGACGTCCGGTGTCGCTTTACTTTTATTCAAACGTGTCCCGAAATTACCATACACACTGTGCTATGCCCCACGCGGGTTTGTCGTGGACTACGACGACTTGGCATCGCTACAGGCGCTCGTGAAAGAAGCGACGCGTGTCGCGACGGCACATAAAGCCATCGTCGTAAAAATCGATCCAAACATCGACCGAGATGAATTGCCAGGACTATTGACCGAAATGGCTGCCATCGGGTTTAAACATAAGGGATACGGCGGTGGATTTGACTACGCCCAACCTCGTTTTACAATGGAAACGGATTTGCGCCCGAGTGAGAAGGATATTTTTGCGAAATTCCATCATAAGTTCCGCTACAATGTCCGTCTCGCGGAGAAAAAAGGAATCGTCTGCAAAGAGGTCGGTCGTGACGGACTCAAAACGTTCGCCGATTTGATGAAAGTGACAGGGGAACGTGACGGATTCGCTACGCGAGGGCTCGATTATTTTGAGAACCTATACGATTGTCTGCAACCGAATGATGCCCGTCTCTTCTTGACAACGCTCGAACCGAAAATCGCACTCGAACAGCAACAGGCGACGCTAGAAAAAGCGAAGAAAGAGTTGGCGAAGATTGAACGGGGCCTTGAGAAAGAAACGATTGAAAAGAAACGTAACAGCCTTTTGAACCGCAAGGAACAGACGGAGGCACAAATTCAAAAAGCGGAGCAAGCTCTCCCTGAGCTCGTCGAACTCGATCAGACCTATCCGAACGGGCTCGTCTTATCAGGTGGTCTGTTGACTCTCGCAGGACGGCGTTCTTATTACTTATACGGAGCCTCGTCAAATGAATTCCGTGAATTTATGCCGAACCACTTGATGCAGTGGACGATGATGCAGGCGGCCAAAGCGAGTGGCGCCGAGCGATACGACTTCGGCGGGGTATCAGGAAGTACGGACCCGGATGATGAATATGCTGGTCTTTACGCATTCAAATCGGGATGGGGAAGCGACATGATTGAAAAGGTCGGGGAATTCGACCTCGTCTTGAATCGTCCTTTGTATATGGCACTCGAAAAAGGGTTGCCACTCTTAAAAGGACTGCGTAAACGGTTAAGAAGATGAGATGGACAGGCGTGTTATCTCTTGCGATGGTCGCCTTTCTGATTGGCATTACGCTCGCTTACTTTTATATGCAACCGGAACCGGTGCCTTGGGTAGACGAGCCGACGTTCGAAGCGGATATGTGTGTACGGGACGTGGAGAAAGAGGATGCGATCTTGGCAAGGACGAAGATTGACTTCGACCGGTTGCATCCGTTAGTCGCCAATCGGGGAGAATCGTTCATTCGATTGGCCCATTCTTGTCTAGACCTCGAAGTGCGCCTCACTTCAGGATACCGTTCTGCCAAGGAACAGAATGCGCTTTATGCGCAAGGACGGTCTGAACCCGGGCAAGTGGTGACCAATGCGAAGGCGGGTCAGAGCTATCATAACTACGGTCTTGCTGTCGATTTCGTTATCATCCATAACAACAAGACCGACTATGACCTGAATACGGATCGTAATCGGAATGACATTCCTGACTGGCAAGAACTAGGGGAGTTAGGAAAGGCGCTCGGCTTTGAATGGGGCGGAGACTGGAACTCATTCCCGGACTATCCTCACCTCCAAATGGACTTCGGCTTGTCGATTCGTCAACTTGTTGCAGGGAAGCGACCTGATGAAAAAGAGACGGCACCGCTTGCTGATGCACTAAAACCTCTATTAGATTAGACGGAAATGTTGGCAATGAAGCCGTTTTCCGCTACAATATTCAGTAGCGATAAGGGGACGAAACAGAATATGAATCATTTAGGAGGTTTTTGTTAGTGTCAAAAAAGAAGACAGAGAATATTAGCGTCTTTGCGCTTGGAGGCGTAGGCGAAATCGGGAAGAACATGTACGTCGTGGAACTAGACGACGACATCTTCGTCATCGATGCCGGTCTAATGTTTCCAGGCGATGAGATGCTCGGGATTGATATCGTCATCCCAGACATCACATACTTAAAAGAAAATAAAGATCGCGTACGGGCGATTTTCATCACCCATGGTCACGAAGACCATATCGGTGGACTCAGCTACGTCTTACGCGACTTGAAGCACGTTCCAGTATACGGGACGAAATTGACCCTCGGGTTGATTGAATTGAAATTAAAAGAGGCCGGTTTGTTGAAAGAAGTCGACCTTCGCATGATTGATGCCAAAACGAAATTGACTATCGCTGATCATTTCATCACGTTTTTCCGCGTCAATCACTCGATTCCCGACTGTGTCGGCGTCTGTATTCAAACGTCTCAAGGTGCGATCGTCCATACCGGAGATTTCAAGTTTGATTACACGCCTGTCGATGGTAAACAATCCGACTTCAATAAGTTAGCGGCAATCGGACAACGTGGTGTACTTGCACTTCTTTCCGACTCGACGAACGCCGAGCGACCGGGGCAAACCGGTTCAGAGTCAATCGTCGGAGCTGAATTGAACGATGTCATTTATCAAGCGGAAGGTCGGGTTATCGTGGCATCATTCGCCTCGAACGTCCATCGCTTGCAACAAGTATTCGCAGCAGCGGAAGCGAATGATCGTAAAGTCGCGGTCGTTGGTCGTAGCATGGTCAACATCGTCGAAGTTGCACAGAAACTAAACTACTTACGTTTCAAGGCGAAGACACTCGTCGAGTTGTCGCAAGTAAACCGTCTACCGGATAATAAAGTCGTCATTTTAACGACAGGTTCGCAAGGAGAGCCGATGGCGGCATTGACTCGTATGGCTCGTAATGCCCACAAGCAAGTCAACATTCGATTGAATGACACGGTCGTCATCGCGGCGACACCGATTCCAGGGAATGAGAAGTCCGTTTCTAAAACGATTGATTTGTTGTTCCGTTCGGGTGCGAACGTCATTTACAACCAACGTAAAGTGCACGTATCTGGACACGGCTCGGCAGAAGAATTGAAGCTGATGCTCAACCTCGTTAAACCGAAGTACTTCTTACCGATTCACGGGGAATACCGGATGCAGATGGCACACTCGAAACTCGCTGAACAAGTGGGCGTCAAACCAAACAACATCTTCATCGTTGAAAAAGGTGACGTCGTCGAGTTCACGGGTCGAAAAGCCCGCATGAGCCGAAAAGTTCCTGCAGGAAACGTCTTGATTGACGGAATCGGCGTCGGGGACGTTGGAAACATCGTCTTACGGGACCGTCGTTTGTTGTCACAGGATGGAGTTGTCCTTTGCGTGGTCACGTTGAATCGCAAACAGAAGAAATTGATTTCAGGACCTGAACTCATCTCACGTGGTTTCGTATATATGCGTGAATCGGAGGAGATGATTTCAGAGGCAAACCGTATTGTCACGAAACAGATTGAAAAGAGTCTGCAGGCTGGCAGTGATTGGACCGAATTGAAATCAAATATCCGCGAGCGACTGAGCGTCTTCTTATTCGAGCAGACGAAACGTCGTCCGATGATCTTGCCGATCATCATGGAGATTTAATGGAATGAGAGTGAGGCAAAAGTCATCTGACTTTTGCCTTCTTTTTTTAGGAGGAACTGATGTGGCTCAAAAAACAAGAAAGACTCCCGTAAAGCGAAAGCGACCAGCGACGCGAAATACGAGGAACCGTAAAAAACAACCGATTGCGCCACGTACATATGGGTGGGGCATCTTTGTCCTCGCCATCGTCGCATTCGTATTTGCCTTATTTGATTTAGGGTGGATTGGTCAACAGTTGTCCGATTTATCTGTCTATCTTTTCGGAGGATGGGATGCGCTCACTTACTTGATGATGGCTGTCTTGTTATGGATTGTCCTCACTCCGATGAAGCCGATGCGACGAACGGGACTATTCGCGATGCTCGCCTCGTTCTTACTATTTGGAGACTTACTTTGGGGAGAGGCGAGGGGTGGCATCAATGGCACTTTCTATAACTTGAATCAATATTTATTCTCTGACTTCGGGATTGTCTTCTTAGGAATCGTCTGCTTCCTCGTCGGTGTCTCGCTCTATGCCCCAACGATTTGGGGAACGCTCTATCATCGAATGCAGGAATCCGTCACGGCCGTCAGAAAAGAATGGCAAGCCAGACCGAAAGTGGAAAAGCAGCAAGAGACGAAACGAACGCGCAAGACGTCACCTCGTCCAAAACAAGAGGAAACGCAGCCGGACGCGGAAATAGAGTCAGATGTGGTCACGATGCAAGACATTCCAATCGTCGGGTTTAGTGAAAAGGTCGTAGCGGAAAAAAGTGAGAAGAACAATCAGACTCGAACGGATTCTTCGGAAGTCGATTCCACGATCACGACCGAGGAGATGATGATGACTGCGGCCCAAGATGTCTCGGATACATACGAACTTCCGCCATTCTCGAATTTGAAAGAACCCGTCATTACGGATTTGTCTGGTGAGAATGCGCGATTGAAAGAAAATGCATCCAAGCTTGTAAAGACGCTTAAGTCATTCGGAGTCGGTGTCAAAGTGTTGAAGATCCACCTTGGTCCAACCGTCACGAAATATGAACTACAACCAGATATCGGTGTGAAGGTCAGTCGCATCACCTCATTGAGTGATGATTTGGCATTGGCGCTGGCTGCAAAAGATATTCGGATTGAAGCTCCGATTCCCGGTAAAGCCGCAATTGGTATTGAAGTACCGAACCAGGAGGTCGCACCGGTATGCTTACGTGAAGTGCTAGAGGCAGAACCGGTGAAACAAGATGACTCGAAGCTGCTCGTCGCACTCGGTCGTAGTATCAGTGGCGAGACGGTTGGGATCTCGCTCAACAAAATGCCGCATTTGCTTGTCGCAGGATCGACAGGGTCTGGGAAATCCGTCTGTATCAATGGCATGATCGTGTCACTCTTGATGCGTTCTCGACCCGATGAGGTCCGACTTATGATGATTGATCCGAAGATGGTCGAGTTGAACGTCTATAACGGTGTGCCACACCTGTTGACACCGGTCGTCACCGATCCGAAAAAAGCCGCACAAGCACTGAAGCAGGTCGTCGCAGAGATGGAACGACGATATGAACTGTTCAGTCGATATGGAGTTCGCAATATCGAAGGGTACAATGAACTCGTCGATCAGTCAGATGACGAGGATGCGAAACGTTTACCGTTCATCGTTGTGATCGTCGATGAATTGGCGGACTTGATGATGGTCGCATCAAATGACGTCGAAGATGCCATCATGCGACTTGCACAAATGGCACGTGCTGCCGGCATTCACATGGTCCTCGCGACACAACGTCCATCTGTCGACGTCATCACAGGCGTCATCAAGGCGAACATTCCGTCCCGCATCGCTTTCGCCGTCTCATCGCAAACCGATTCAAGGACCATTCTTGATGGCGGGGGAGCAGAAAAACTGCTTGGACGCGGTGACATGTTGATGCTTGCGAACGGAATGAACAAGCCGGTCCGTGTACAAGGTGCATTCGTCTCCGATCAAGAAGTCGAGACGGTCGTCAATCATGTCATCGCGCAGCAGCGTGCGCAATATGTGGAAGCGATGATGCCAAAAGAAGAAGAAGTGACGACGATTGACTCGGATGATTCATTGTTCGGAGAAGTCGTGCAATTCATCGTGACACAAGAGACGGCATCTACTTCGATGATTCAACGTAGATTTCGAATCGGGTATAATCGTGCCGCCCGTTTGATTGACTCACTTGAGGAAGCGGGGTATGTCGGTCCGTCAGAAGGTTCAAAACCGAGGAAAGTACTCATTCAAGAACAAGAAGAATAATCACAAAAACGAACGATTATATATCGATATATATAATCGTTCGTTTTTTAATACTGTATATACGATATAATAATATTCGCTCTATTCTGAGATGTTCGCTATAATATAAATGTAATATAGCACATATGTCCTATATCCCGAATTGGTACATACTTTTAAAAAGCGCTGAAACGCTTACATTTTTTAATAACGTTTACATTTTACAAAAATTTTTCAATGGGGTTGAAAATGAGTAAAATGGACTCAAAGGTACGGTTCGACATGTTCCGAAAAAATATTTCCTTGATTCCGAACAAAAACTATTGCGTTCTAATTCTCGAATCCCTATACTTAATATTGGCAAGGACATTCATACGTCAGATGTCTGAGCACTGGTAAGTAAATTAAAGGTGGTGAGGCCAATGTCGATTAAGCTCGATCATCGATTGCTCTATCTTCGAGTGATTGAGAAAATTAAGCAAGATATCGACGCTGGTGTCTATCGTGAAGGGGAAAAATTACCTTCAGAATTTGAACTTTCGAAGCAACTTGGAGTCAGTCGAGCGACACTTCGCGAAGCGCTCCGAATTCTCGAAGACGAGAAATTTGTCGTGCGAAAGCATGGGGTAGGGACATTTATCAGTTCTAAACCGCCATTCACGTCAGGGATTGAAGAATTGTTCAGTGTCACTGACATGATCACACGAGCGAAGATGACACCAGGAACGAAAGTATTGGTGGCCGAGAAAGTGTTGGCAACAGAGAGAGAAGCCGAGCGTCTCAAGATTGAGCCGAACTCACCGATTTATCGAATTGTTCGAATTCGATATGCGGACGACACACCGGTTGTGTATTGTGTCGATAAAGTGCCGGCCCATCTCGTCTCAAATCCTGAGGCATTGACTGAAGGGAAATCGTTGTTTGATTCTCTGGAACAAGAGGTAGGACGTCGAGTCGCTTATGCGATCACGCACATCGAACCGAGTGTCAGCGCTGAAATCTCGTCACAACTTCAGACGGACCAACCGTTACTCGCTTTAAAACAATTGCATTATGATGAGAGTGATTTACCATTACTCGATTCGGCCAACTTTTTCCGTGCTGATCGATTCGACTTCCATGTCGTACGTAAACGAGTTTAAACGAGCAGTTTCTGGACGGAAGAGTTATTTTTGGGGAACAGCGTGAAAGCGCTTTCTTATACCGGTGTAAAGACTACTGATAACATGACAACAAAATTTGTTATGAACCGAAAGGGGAAACACGACGATGATGAACAAAAAGAAAACGATTCTCTCAGCTTTAGCAGCAGGACTCACACTCTCTACAGTACTCGCAGCATGTGGTGGAGATGACAACGAAGGCTCATCTTCAAACGGTGAAGGCGGCGAAGGCGGCGACTTCAAAGTTGCAATGGTAACGGATACTGGTGGTGTTGATGACAAATCATTCAACCAATCAGCATGGGAAGGTCTTACGAAGTTCGGTGAAGATAACAGCTTGACTGAAAACGAAGGATACAAATACCTCCAATCTGCTAAGCAAGCGGATTACCAGCCAAACTTGCAACAATTGGCTCGTGACAACTTCAACTTGATCTACGGAATTGGCTTCTTGATGGCTGAAGACGTTCAAAAAGTTGCTGAGCAGTTCCCAGACAACAACTTCGCAATCGTCGACATGGTCGTCGATGCTCCAAACGTTGCTTCAATCACGTTCAAAGAGCAAGAAGGTTCATTCCTCGTTGGTGTCATTGCAGGTCTCTCGACGAAATCAGATAAAGTTGGTTTCATCGGTGGGGTAGAATCAGACTTGATCAAGAAGTTTGAAAACGGATTTAAAGCGGGTGTCATGGCTGTAAACCCTGACGCAACAATCGACGTGAAATATGCTGAAGACTTTAACTCAGCTGAAAAAGGAACTGCGATTGCATCAGGTATGTATGGTTCTGGATCGGACATCATCTACCACGCAGCTGGTGGTACTGGTGTAGGGGTATTCACAGAGGCTAAAAACCGTAAGAAGAACGGCGAAGAAGTTTGGGTAATCGGGGTTGACCGTGACCAGTACGAAGAAGGTCTTCCAGAAGACGTAACATTGACTTCAATGGTTAAACGTGTCGATACAGCTACTTATGAAGTATCGAAACAAACGATGGACGGAGAGTTCCCAGGTGGCGAAATCATCGAGTTCGGTTTGAAAGATGACGGTGTCGGCATCGCGGAAACATCTGACAAGCACGTTTCACAAGAAATCCTCGACAAAGTTGAAGAGTACCGCACTCAATTGGTTGACGGAGAACTTACTGCACCAGCAACTGACGCTGAGTTCGAAGAGTTCATGAAAAACGTAAAATAATTCATTTGAGTATAGGGGGGACCCACGTGGTCTCCCTTTACTTAAAGTTAGGGGTGAACTTCCTTGGAATATGTAATTGAAATGCTAAATATTCGCAAAGAGTTCGGTACGTTCGTCGCGAACGACAATATCACACTCCAATTGCGTAAAGGTGAAATCCATGCGCTTTTAGGAGAAAACGGGGCCGGGAAATCAACGCTCATGAACGTGTTATTTGGTCTCTATCAGCCTGAAGGTGGAGAGATTCGCGTACACGGAAAGAAAGTGGATATTGAAAATCCGAACATCGCCAACGAACTTGGAATTGGAATGGTCCACCAACACTTTATGTTGGTTGAAAAATTCACAGTCACTGAAAACATCATTTTGGGTCTTGAACCGAAGAGTGGGGTCACGATTGATCGTGCCACAGCTCGGAAGAAGGTCATGGACATTTCAGAGCAATACGGACTAAAAATCGATCCTGATGCGAAGATTGAAGATATTTCAGTCGGTATGCAACAGCGTGTAGAAATTCTGAAGACGCTTTATCGCGGAGCAGATATTTTGATTTTTGATGAACCGACGGCAGTGTTGACACCACAAGAGATTCAAGAACTTATCCAAATTATGAAACGTCTGATTGCTGAAGGTAAGTCGATCATCTTGATCACGCACAAGCTGAAGGAAATCATGCAAGTCGCGGACCGTTGCACAGTCATTCGTCGTGGGCGCTATATCGGCACAGTCGAAGTGGATGAAACGGTGAATGAAGACAGTCTTGCAGAGATGATGGTCGGACGCGAAGTTAACTTTGATGCAGAATATTCGAAAGCCGATCCACAACAAGTCGTTCTCGACGTTCAAAACCTCGTCGTCAAAGACAGTCGCGGTTTAAGAGTCGTCGAAGGATTGGACTTGCAGATTCGCGCCGGAGAAGTACTTGGAATTGCCGGGATTGACGGCAATGGTCAGACAGAATTGATTGAAGCTATCTCTGGGTTGAAAAAGCCGGAGTCCGGTAAAGTCCTGCTCAATGGAAAAGATGTGACGGGACACACGCCGCGTAAGATGACCGAGGCAGGAATCGGACACATTCCTCAAGACCGTCATAAACATGGTCTCGTACTTGATTACTCGATTCGTGACAACATGGTACTTCAAACGTACTATAAAGAACCATTCTCGAAACGAGGTCTCATGAATTATAAGGCTGTTGCTGAGAAGGCGAAGGCGTTGATTGAGAAGTTTGACGTCCGAACTCCATCAATTGATGTTCCAGCTCGTGCTCTCTCGGGAGGGAACCAACAGAAAGCGATCATCGCACGTGAAGTCGATCGCTCACCAGATTTACTCATCGCCGCTCAACCGACTCGTGGTCTCGACGTCGGTGCGATTGAATTTATTCACGAGCAGCTTATTAAAGAACGTGAAAAAGGACGTGCCGTCCTACTCATTTCGTTTGAGCTAGATGAGATTTTACACGTATCCGACCGTATTGCTGTTCTCTACGAAGGGAAAATTGTAGGGATTCGTGATCCGAAAGAGACGACGGAACAAGAACTTGGCTTCTTGATGGCCGGCGGTCAGAGAGGGGACGAAACAGAATGAAAAAATTAAGTTTAAACCAACTTCTCATTCCATTCCTATCCATCATTTTAGGACTGCTCGTCGGGGCCATCGTCATGTTGATTGGTGGATACGACCCAGTTCAAGGGTTTATCTCATTATTTGAAGGAATGTTTGGTAGTCCGTATGCCGTCGGTGAAACATTACGTGCTGCAGCCCCGCTCATCTTCTCGGGTCTTGCGGTTGCATTCGCCTTCCGTACAGGACTATTCAACATCGGGGTAGAAGGACAAGTGTTGATCGGCTGGGTCGCAGCCGTTTATGTAGGGATTAACTTCGACTTACCGATGTTCATCCATTTACCGCTCGCGCTCCTCGCGGCAATGGTCGCAGCTGCAATTTGGGCGTTCGTTCCTGGATTCTTGAAAGCGAAATTTTACGTGCATGAAGTCATCACGTCAATCATGATGAACTATATCGCGCTATACACGACGAACGCGATTTTGCGTAGCGTCATCGGCGTAACGAACGAGCGTACAGAGTCAATCAACGACTCGGCGTCTCTCGCCTCGCCATGGCTCGAAGAGTTGACGACGTATTCACGTCTTCACTGGGGTGTGCTTGTCGCAGTACTTGCGGCAATCGTATACTACTATATCCTTCAACGTACGACACTCGGTTATGAGTTACGTGCCGTCGGATTCAACAAACATGCATCACAATACGCAGGGATGAGCGTCAACCGTAACATCGTCCTATCGTTCGTCATCTCTGGTATGTTCGCCGGTCTCGCTGGTGCGATGGAAGGTCTCGGAACATTCGGCAGTATGACCCTCTCGGCATCGTTCACTGGTGTCGGATTTGACGGGATTGCCGTCGCCCTTCTTGGTGCGAACACTGCGATTGGTGTCATTTTAGCAGCGATTCTCTTCGCAGGGTTGAACATCGGTGGATTGGCGATGCAGCTCGGTGCGAACGTACCATCTGAGCTCGTCAAAGTCATCATCGCAGCCATCGTCATCTTTGTAGCGTCTGGATATGCGATCAACTATGTCGTTGAGAAACTTAAAGGAAATCGTAAGAAAGGAGTGGAGAAAAAATGAACTTCTTAGAAGTCCTTTATATCGTCGTTCCGGTTGCGCTTGCCTATGCGACTCCACTCATTATCGCAGCACTTGGTGGAATCTTCAGTGAACGTTCTGGTGTCGTCAACATCGCCCTTGAAGGAATCATGGTCATCGGTGCCGCGACAGGAATCATCACGACGCTCACCTTGACTGATTTAGGTGTTGGTGCCTCTAGCCCATGGATTGCCTTGCTTGTCGCCATGGTGGTCGGCGCGTTGTTCTCCCTCTTCTTGGCCGTTCCTGCCATCCTTTGGCGTGCGGACCAGACGGTTCTCGGGGTGGCGATCAACATGCTCGCTATCGGTCTCGCCATCTTCGTCGTTCGTGTTCTTTACAACAAAGGGCAGACGGACTTTATCGAGTACCGGATCGCGAAAGAAAATGTACCCTTTTTATCCGATATTCCTGTGTTGAAGATGTTCTTTATCAACGTCCAATACACGTCGTTCGTTGCGATCGCCTTGGCGTTCGTCGTCTGGTTCGTCATCTTCAAGACGCCGTTTGGACTTCGTCTTCGTTCGGTCGGTGAACATCCGATGGCCGCTGATACGATGGGAATCAACGTCACGAAAATGCGCTTCATGGGCGTCATGCTCTCTGGTGCATTTGGTGGTCTTGCCGGAGCGGTTTATGCTGTGACGGTCACGACGAACTTCAGCGGAACGACCATCGTTGGTCAAGGGTTCTTGGCGATTGCCGCAATGATTTTCGGTAAATGGAATCCGCTCGGAGCGCTTGGTGCCGGATTGTTCTTTGGATTCGCTCAAGCCCTTTCGATCATCGGAAGCAACTTGCCGGTCATCAATAACGTGCCGCAACTCTTGCTCTTGATTGCACCATACGCGCTCACGATTCTCGCTCTCGCTGGACTCGTTGGTCGTGCGGATGCGCCGAAGTCAGTCGGTATCCCATATATTAAAGGGAAACGTTAATTCGAGATAGGACATATGTCCATTTCATCCAGGTTGTTTGGTGCTTAAGCCAAACAACCTTTTTTGATATACTTGTCTAGAGATGCCATGATTAGACTAGGTTACATGCGAAAACACAAAAAAGACATATCAGTCACAGGACCGATATGTCTTTCACGATTATTCGAATTTTAAAGCGTCGCCGTCAAACGACTCGTCCGCAACTTTGATCGAGTCTGTCGGACAACCCTCGAATGCATCCATCATGTCTTCGTATAGCTCATCTGGGATTTCAACAGTACCTGTGTTGTCATCCATCAAGTTGAACGCAAGACCTTCATCATCATAATCGTAAATATCTGGTGCTGCCGCGCCGCAAGCTCCGCATGCGATACATGTATCTTTATCGACGATTGTAAATTTTGCCATGATAATAACCCTCCAAACGGTTCGTTTCTCTTAGAAATCATTCTACTGACTATGAGTAATTGTAGTCTACATACCCAATTATTTCAATGAGGAAACGAGCGTCTTTTTGGTAGGATAATGATTTTTTTAAGGAAGTGACGATTTGGTTCATTTAGCGGATGGAGTTCTACTGCTGGCCATTAAACGATTAAATGGAGAACGGAGTGAGCGAAGTCTCTACCATGTCCTGAATGGGAAGCGCTCGGCCACGACGCTACAGGACGCATTTTTTTATGACTTAGAGCCTCTTTTTGGACAGTTTCCACAAACGACTTATTCGTATGAATCTGTCCTGAAACAACTTGAGAAACGAGGATGGCTCGACCGTAAACGATTCAGATTGACAGAGGCGGGAGAAATGCTGGCTTCACCTGAATCGGTCGAGCAACTATTCAATCGGTTGGGCGGGGAACGCCGTGATTTTAATGCGACGACGTGGAAACGCTTGAGTTTATTCGTGCAGACGTTCATGTCAAAAGAACATGCCCGGACATTCTATCCGGTACAAGCTGATCGTCCGGCAGAGCAATGGGTCAAGCAGTTGTTACATCTTGATCGAGATTGGAAAGCGCTCATGCGAACGTTTCATCAAGAGATTGAACAAGCACTTGAACAAATCGGGGACCCGTATGCGACGGCCGTCGTCTATCGATTCACAGGAGCGTTTGAGACGGGTCTGACGTATGAACAAATCGCCAGCCTGCTTCATGTTGATGCCGAGACGGCTCGTTTGTATTTTTTGGCCGGATGGAACGAACTGTTGATGGTCTTGCCGGATGATGCCAAACTACGGGGATTTACGTACGGCTTATCGACGGACCGGATGACCTATTCAGCACGTGAGTCATATGAGTTGTTCTTAAAGGGATACACGTTCCAACAGGTTCAAGCGAAACGGCGTTTACGTACGAGTACGATTGAAGACCATGTCGTCGAGATGGCGATGTATTTAGAAGTCTTCCCGCTCGAACAATTTGTACCGATGGAGGATGTGGTCACGATTGAAGAGTTGCGACATCCGGATAGCTGGGCGTTGAAACCAGTATTTGAGAAAATGGGGCGTGTCAGTTATTTTCAAATTCGACTCGTCTTCGCCAGACTGAAACGAGGTGAGAGTTTTGTATGAAGCGACATTAAAACGAGTGTTCGGGTATGAATCGTTTCGCCCTGGGCAACGCGACATCATACATGCCGTGATCGAAGGGCAGGATGTATTGGCCGTCATGCCGACGGGGGCGGGAAAATCGCTGACGTTCCAACTTCCTTCTTATATTAAAAATCAAGGGCTCACGGTGATTGTCTCGCCATTACTCTCACTCATTGAGGACCAGATGCTGCATATACGAGAACGGGGAGAGCGTGGTGTCGCTCGTTTGACGTCGATGGAATCGGCTGAAGAGAAGCAGGACATCATCAACCATTTGAAACGTTACCGTTTTTTATATCTTTCACCTGAACAATTGGCCGTTCCTTATGTGACGCGTGCTCTGGCGAATGTGAAAATTCAAATGCTCGTCATTGACGAGGCGCACTGTATCTCACAATGGGGGCATGAGTTCCGTCCTGAGTATGCGCGTTTAGGTGAGTTGCGAAAACAGATTGGGAGTCCCCAGTGTATGGCGGTCACGGCGACGGCGCCAGAAGGCGTGAAACAGGACATCATTGAAAAGCTGGCACTGTTCTCACCTGAACAATTCGTCCACTCTGCCAATCGTCCGGAAATCCGATTGTTGGTTGAACGGTTGGAAAAGGAGAAGAAACTTGAGCGATTGAAAGAGTTGATTCGAGAGATTCCAAAACCTGCAGTCGTTTACACGGCGACCCGTCGCGAGGCAGAGGCGTTAGCCTTTGAGCTAGAGGATGCATTGTTTTACCATGGAGGCATGTCTACGGAAGACAGGCGACTCGTGCAGTCCCAGTTTTTACGGGACGAAGTGTCGGTCATGGTATGCACGAGTGCGTTCGGGATGGGTGTGAACAAAGACAACGTCCGTTCTGTCGTTCATTTTCAGTTGCCAGCAACAGTCGAGGCATACATGCAGGAAATCGGACGAGCGGGACGTGACGGGCAACCCGCATTCGCGGTCCTTCTATATGCCGATGGCGACGAACGCATCCAGCAATTTTTAATCGACGGGCAGTACCCGAAAGACGAGGACATGCGACTAGCCTACTTTGAACGTGAGAACGGGACGTCAATCGCGCAACTACCAAGGTTGTTACGCATGAATGAAGAAGACCCGAAGTTTCTCCTGCTGAAGCAATTGTTGACAGAACGTTCGCTTCAAGAAGCACTCGATTGGGTAAAGGAAAGAAAGCGTGATCGGTATCGTCAACTCGGACAGATGATGGATTATGCCCTCATCCGGACATGCCGCCGCGATTACTTGCTTCGTTATTTTTCCGAACAAACGGTCGACCAAGAAGAATGCTGTGATGTTTGTGGGCCGATTCCGTTCCCTGATACACCGCAAATCGTCCGAAAAAATGTGACAGAATGGAAAATTCGGTTGACGCAAATCTTTTCCTTTGAATAATATCATAGTAAAATGATAAAAAAGGTAAAGGAGGGCATACGTTGCGACATCGGAATCAGGCGGATTCTTTACGCGAGCAATTGGCGGACACGTTGCCGTCTCGAGCTGAGAGGCAAGAGGGCGAACGGAAGAGGAAGTTAAATGATAACTGGATGAAGCGCCCGTTGGCGATGACATTAACCTTCGCCATGCTAGCGATTATTCTCATTTTCATATATATCGGGCGACACGCCATATTTTAAACGAGGTGCGAACAGAGTTCGCATCTTTTTTTATTCTTAAAAAATTCTCGATTGCACAATAAAAGGGGTAAACCTCTTGCGTTGAGGATATACTTATATCATAAGAACGAGTAAGAGAGGAGGGCGGAGATGCCGAAATACTCCATCAAGACCGTGGCGACCTTGACCGGCGTCAATCCGACGACGATTCGCGCTTGGGAACGTCGCTATCAGTTTATCGTGCCGAGCCGAACGGAATCCGGTCACCGCCTGTATTCAGATCAGGATGTTGAAAAAATCAAATGGGTCGTGGACAAGCAGAAAGAAGGGCTTTCTGTCTCACAAGCCATTCAACAACTTCATCAAGCGCCTGAGCCAGAACCGACAACGACCAAACTGTACGATGAGGAGTTGAAAGACGGGCTACTCCATGCGTTGCTCTCATTTGATGAGCGGACAGCCCATGATTTGATCAACCGTGCGTTTAATACGTTCAGTTTTGAAAAAGTGACAAAGGATGTAATTGGACCACTGCTCATGGAAATCGGTTCACGATGGGAGAATGGCTCGATTACCATCGCCCACGAGCATTTCGCCACGGCATTTTTACGAGCGCGGCTTTCGACGCTGTCCCTTCAGATGCCGATGAACCCCTTCCTGCCACGTATCACGTGTGTCTGTGCACCTGGGGAGATGCATGAGATCGGATTATTGTTTGTCACGCTCTATTTGCGTCAACATGGATACGACGTCATCTTTTTGGGAGCGGGTTTCCCGAAAGAAGATTTGAGTAAAGCGTTACATGATATCGACACGTCTTGTCTCATCTTCGCATGTACGTTGACTGAGCATATTCCGAACTTGTTAGAGGCAATGGATTATATTCAAAACGAGCATCCTGACTTAAAAATCGGTGCCGGTGGATATGCGGTCAGCCTGGAGAGAGGTCGATTCAATGGGTCATTTCTTGGCGACACTCCTGAAGAGTGGACAAAATGGTTATCAACTATTTGACACGGGATGAAAACGGGAGTAGCTTATTATTAGGATTGACTATTCACTGGAGGTTTTCGATTGAGATTTGAAAAACAAACAAAAGAACATCTTCGTGTATATGTGACTGCGAATGAGCTCTCGTTACGTGGAATCGCCATCGATACGATCGTGGGGGAAAACGGTCAGCAGCTGTGGAAAGAACTACTTGAAACAGCAGAAAGTGAGTACGGATTTTCACCGCAAGGAGCGGTTGATTTGAATGTGACAATGTTTCCTCGCGATGGACTCGTCATCGATGTTCAAAAAGGTGAAGCGATTGCTGAGCTCGATGTCGAACAGGTCGAGATTCGATTGACGATTGATGTGATCCATCATTTGATTTATCAGTTCGATGACATTGAAGATGTGATCAACGCCTCGATTCGTCTGTTCCCGCATATACATGAAACCGAGCAGGGTGGGACGCTTTATCATTACAACGGTCGTTACTATCTTCACTTCGTTGAGGTGCTTCCTTCACAAGTGGAAGAACGACTCGCGGCCATTTTGTCCGAGTACGGCAAGACGACTACGGTCAGCCCGTACGTTATGATGGAATACGGAAAGACGATTCAAACTGAACAAGCCGTGAAAGAGCTGTACGATGCATTCGCATGAGTACGGCTTTTTTTACTTTTCTGTTCCTATTGTTTTTAGGATGTCCGTGTTATGATTAGACTTGAATTTTCAGTAGTTAGTTGAAGGAGAGATTGGAATGAAAGTCGCTGTTTTATATGGTGGAGTGTCAGGAGAACGAGAGGTATCCCTCACGAGCGGGCAAGGAATGATAGAAGCGTTGACGGAACGTGGTCATGAGGTCACGGCCATTGACTTTCATCCGGAACGTGCGAACGAGTTATTAACGCTGGACGTCGACGTCGTCGTCAGTGCGTTGCACGGGAAGTATGGTGAAGATGGTCGTGTGCAATCGTTATTAGAAATGGCTGGGATTCCTTACACGGGATCAGGTGTCTTGGCATCTGCACTGGCGATGGACAAGGCGAGAGCGAAGATCATCTTCGCGGCATCCGGGATCCGCGTCGCGCGTGACGTCTTAATCGAGTCACGGGAATCGATCGATGCAAAAGTCGCTGAGTGGGGAATGGAATTCCCATGTGTCGTCAAACCAGCGCAGGAAGGATCGTCGAACGGTCTGACGATTGCCATGGACGAAGCGATGTTACGTGAAGGAATTGAAAAGGCGTTTGCGTGTGATTCAGCGGTACTTGTTGAACAGTACATCAAAGGGAAAGAGCTGACAGTTCCCGTCATCGGGAACTTCGGGAAAGAAGAGGCTCTTCCTGTCATTGAAATCATTCCAAAAAATGAATTTTACGACTATGAATCGAAGTATACGGAAGGTGGTTCGATTCATGTCTGTCCGGCTGAAATCTCGGACGATTTGACATCAGAGGTTCAACAGGCGGCAGTCCTGGCACATCGCGCGCTCGGTTGTTCAGGATATTCGCGCTCTGACTTCCTCGTTTCAGAAGAAGGCAAAGCCTACATTCTAGAGACGAATACGCTACCGGGCATGACGCCGCTTAGCCTGTTTCCGGATAGTGCCAAGACAGTCGGAATCTCGTACGGTGAGCTATTGGAACGCTTTATCGAGCTCGCACTTGAGCGCGTAGCGAAGTAAGACATCTGGATCACGTCATCCATCAAGAAAACGCTTTCATTATTTTTGAAAAGCCCTTTCAAATTGAACGCGTATCAGCTATACTTTTAAACGAATACGAGGTTAATTCTTGGGGGAGAATTGACAATTTAGGGGAGGAAACCTTCATGATTACGGATCAAGAAAAAGGTCATCAAAAACGAAAAAACATCTTGGAATCGACACAAGAGGTAATTCACGAAGCTTTAGATAAACTCGGCTATCCAGATGAGATGTACGAGTTATTAAAAGAACCGCTTCGCATGCTGACCGTTCGGATCCCTGTTCGCATGGACGATGGCTCAACGAAGATCTTTACAGGCTATCGCGCTCAACACAATGATGCGGTCGGACCGACTAAAGGGGGAATTCGGTTCCACCCGAGCGTAACGGAGGTAGAAGTCAAAGCATTATCAGTATGGATGAGTTTAAAAGCTGGAATCGTCGACTTGCCTTACGGTGGTGGGAAAGGCGGAATCGTCTGTGACCCACGCGAGATGAGTTTCCGTGAAATCGAACGTTTAAGTCGCGGATACGTCCGGGCCATCAGTCAAATTGTTGGGCCGACGAAAGATATCCCAGCTCCGGACGTGTTCACAAACTCACAGATCATGGCATGGATGATGGATGAATACAGTCGCATCGATGAATTCAACTCACCTGGATTCATCACAGGAAAACCGCTCGTTCTTGGAGGGTCGCATGGTCGTGAGACAGCGACGGCAAAAGGCGTGGCCATCATGATTCGTGAAGCGGCACTCCGTCGCGGAATCGAATTGAAAGGTGCACGGGTCGTCGTCCAAGGATTCGGAAACGCGGGAAGTTTCCTTTCTAAATTCATGTACGATGCAGGGGCGAAAGTCATTGCAGTCAGTGACGCGTATGGAGCCATCCATGATGAGAACGGTCTCGACATCCCTTACTTGTTAGATCGTCGCGATTCATTCGGTACGATTTCGACATTGTTTAAAAATACGATCTCAAACAAAGAAATGTTAGAGCTCGATTGTGATATTTTGGTTCCGGCTGCGATCGAGAACCAAATTACAGAGGACAATGCGGATGCGATCAAAGCATCGATCGTGGTCGAGGCGGCCAACGGTCCAACGACGAACGAAGCAACGAAAATTTTGACTGAACGTGGAATTCTCCTCGTGCCTGACGTGTTGGCGTCAAGTGGTGGGGTTACGGTGTCATACTTCGAATGGGTACAAAACAACCAAGGTTACTATTGGACGGAAGAAGAAGTTGAGGAGAAACTTGAAAAAGTACTCGTTCACTCGTTCAATACGGTATACAATACATCTTCAGCCCGTAAAGTCGATATGCGTCTCGCCGCCTACATGGTCGGTGTACGCAAAATGGCGGAAGCCTCACGTTTCCGTGGGTGGGTCTAATCAAAAAAAGTTCGGTCAACTCAAGTTGACCGAACTTTTTTATACGTTAATGCGGTTCGCAATCGCATCGGCAATCGCCTTGCCGTGGAATCTACCGTTCTCAATGAAGATCTTGTTCGCATCGTTTCCGGCTGCGACCACGCCAGCAATGAAGAGGTGTTCGACATTTGTTTCAAACGTTTCTTCATCGTACGTCGGGATACCACTCTCTTCATCGATCGCAATGCCTGCACTTTCGAATAGGTGGTGGTCAGGCTGATAACCGGTCATCGCGAAGACATGATCTGCATAGACATGTTTCTCTTCGCCATGTTGACGGTAGTAAACCCCATCATCGGTGATGCGTTCAATTGTAGCCTCAAACTCCATTCGAACTTTCTCATGACGGACGAGTGAATCGAAGTTTGGGAGGACCCATGGTTTGACGGAAGGGCTATAGGAATCCCCTCGATAGAGCACCGTCACATAGGCACCGGCCTTTTCGAGTTCGATTGCCGCATCGACAGCGGAGTTTTTCCCACCGATGATCGTGACGTGTTGTCGATAATAAGGATGTGCCTCGTTGAAATAGTGATGGACGTGCGGCAACGTTTCGCCAGGCACGTCAAGCAGACGAGGGCGGCCATAATAGCCTGTTGCCAATATCACATAGTCCGCTTCGCGAACGGTTTCACCACGTCGTTCATGTCTCGATGTCACGACGAATCGGTCATTCTCTTTATCGACCGACTCGACCGTTTCGAATGATTGGACGTTTAAACCAGTACGTGTGACGACTTCTCGATAATAGACGAGTGCATCTTGACGACGTGGCTTCAAATCCTTACATATGAACGGAATGTCTCCGATTTCGAGCAGGCTCGCAGACGAGAAGAACGTTTGATGCGTCGGGTACCGATAGATGGCGTCGACGATGTTCCCACGCTCAATCACCGTACAAGAGACTCCAATCTTCTCGAGTTCGATGGCGGCCGAGAGGCCACATGGCCCGGCACCTACAATAATCGCTTGTTTGTTCACTGAATATCACCTCTTTGCTCATTGTAGGGAAGGGGGCGCAGTTGCGCAAGGTTATTGCTGGAAACTAAAACTATGTTCCATGACTGACTGGGATGAGCCGGACTCGAGTTCAACGAGAAGTCGTAAACGAGCTTTTTGTGAATTCAATCCGTTTGAAAAAATGACACCCATCTCTTTCAGTTGTTTGCCACCCCCATCGTAACCGTAAACATCTTGAACGATTCCGTTGAAGCAACGGCTGACGATTACGACGGGAATCTCTTTGACTAAATGTTCGAGTGCGGATAAGAGGGACGGCGGAACATTCCCTTGTCCTAACACCTCGAGGACGAGTCCGTCGTATCCAAGCGTGATTACAGATTCGAGTAAATCCGGTTCCATGCCCGCGACGACCTTCAATACGGCTACACGTTTTGAAATGGACGAAATCATCTTCGGCTGTCTCGTCGCCGGTTGGCTATAGATGAGTACGTGGTCCTTTGTGACCATACCCACGTTACCAAAGTGTACAGACTTGAATGTGTCGACTGAAGATGTGTGCGTTTTAGTCACGTTGAATGCCGAATGGATCTCACCGTTGAAGACGACGAGCACACCTTTTCCACGAGCCGCTTCGCTCTTGGCGACGCGAAGCGCTGTGATCAAATTAAATTCCCCGTCCGAACCGACCTCGTTCGAGGAGCGCATCGCACCTGTCAACACGATTGGGACAGGAGCGCCGAGCGTGATTTGTAAGAAGTAAGCCGTCTCTTCTAATGTATCGGTACCGTGCGTGATGACGACTCCGTCATACGTGTCTTGTGTCAGTTCACGTTGGATGAACTGTGCCAATTCAAGCATTTTCTCTGGGGTCATGTGAGGTGACGGGATATTTGAAAAGTGTTTTGTCGTAATGTGAGCAATATCCGTCGCTTTCGGAAGGGTGGCGTCGATTGGATTGACGTCGCTCGGTTCGACGTGGCCTGTGCCGGATTGTGACATGGCGATGGTACCGCCGGTGTGGATCAGTAATAAATGATTCATAAGTGTCCTCCTAATTATTTTTATGAAGATTTCCATTTTCTAGGCGTTCTCTACTTTTTCTTTCAGACAATTCAGTGTATGCTAGGGAGAGAAAGGAGAGATGCATCATGATCGCAATCGCCTTGTCTGCGGTTGCACCTGGGCTCGCCCTTCTTTCCTACTTCTATCTGCGCCATGAGTTAGAGGCAGAACCGCTCGGATATGTGATTCGTTCTTTCGTGGCCGGAGCCGTTCTCGTGTTTCCGATCATGTTTATCCAATATGCGTTCGTTGAAGAGGGAGTGCTTACTGGACCGTTTTGGCAGGCGTATGTCGCCACTGCCTTGCTTGAAGAGTTTTTTAAATGGTTTATGATTTATTATACAATATATATACATAAAGTCTTTGATGATTACTACGACGGGATTCTCTATGCGGTCGCCTGCTCATTAGGCTTTGCGACTTTAGAGAATTTTTTATACTTATGGGTGTACGATTCATTAGAAATTGCGATTTGGCGAGCGATCCTGCCTGTGAGCGGGCACGCTTTGTTCGCTGTCGTGATGGGGTACTGTTTGGGGCGAGCGAAGCATTCGGCACGCGAACGGCTCTGGCTGTTCATGGCGGTCTTTTCCGCGACCGTCATCCACGGAACGTTTGATTTTATTTTGATACTCGAACCGAATCAAAAGCTTCCTGCCGTGCTTTATATCGTCATTTTATGGACCGTGGCACTTTTGCTCGTGCGAGCGGCCAACTTATCCAATCGTCGTCAATTTAAATAAAGGGGAAGAGTCAGCATGTTAAAAGAAGGTCAAGAATTGAGAATCGAAGTGGAAGGGCGTGCAGAGGGGAAAACGAAAATTGCGGCCATCACCGATCAAGTCGTATGGATTGAGTCACCAAGTGACATGATGACGCTTAAAACGTTTTTTTTACACGAAGAGGAGGCCATGCGGGTCTTTTTCTTCCAAGGAGACAATCAGCTGTTCGCGTTCGACACGAAAATCGTGAAACGGATCAGCGATGCCCAAATGACATTACGTTATGCGTTCAATTTGCCAGACGAGAAGAAAATCAAGCGGATTCAGCGTCGTGAATATTTACGTGTTCCAGAAATGATTGACGTGACCGTTCTTGCAGCCGATGGGGAAAGTTTCGAATCGTTTGAAACGACATCACTCGACGTCTCGGCAGGTGGGATGAAAATCATCGCGAACCGTGCCCCGGTCGAAGTGGATGAATCCTTGGTTGTCGTATTTCGAATTGAAGACGAGCAAGGTTCACCTCAGCTCTTCCGTATAAAGAGCCGCCTTGTTCGCGTACATAAGCAGGAAGTGAAGCAAGAACTCTCTTTGGCATTCGAAGATTTGACCCCTCGTGACCAAGAGACGATTTTGCGATACTGCTTCCGTGTTCAGCTTGAAGCGCGAAAGCGGACAGGGTCTGTATTTTCTTCAAGATAAAAAACTGTTATGATGTTCTCGGGATTATTGACCGAGAGGAGGAGGGTATCGGGAACACTCGATACCCGTTTTGTATGAAAAAATCATTACAAATTGCTTTAGATGGACCGGCGGGTGCCGGGAAAAGTACGATTGCCAAGTCGCTTGCGAAACAATTAGGGTATGTGTACATCGATACCGGTGCAATCTATCGGGCCGTGACGTATCGCGCCTTGAATGAAGGGATTGCACTCGAGGACGGACCTGCACTTGCTCAGATGATCGAGAACATGTCACTTCGTCTCGTCCCGTCTGAAGAGGGACAACGCGTTTTTGACGGAGAGGAAGAGGTGACATCTGTCATTCGCTCAAGCGAAGTGACGAATAACGTCAGTTTCGTCGCACGTCAACCTGAAGTGCGTGATGCCTTGATGGACCTTCAACGTGATTTGGCTAAAAAAGGCGGTGTTGTCATGGACGGCCGTGATATCGGGACACATGTCTTGCCAAATGCCGACTTAAAAGTGTTCATGACCGCTTCGGTCGAAGAACGTGCCCGTCGTCGCCATGAAGAAAATGTCTCGAAAGGCATCCCGAGCGACTATGAACAACTGATCGAAGAGATTGCGCTTCGTGACAAACGCGATTCGGAACGTGAGGTGGCACCTTTACGTCAAGCAGAGGATGCCCATTTCCTCGATACGACGACGTTATCCATTGACGGAGTTGTTCAAGCGATTGAACGATTAATTGAAGAGGTGAAAGCATGAGTAAGCCATTGAACAATGGACCGTTCGGCATGTATCGATTAGCGAGAGCTGTCGTGAACGTCATTCAACGAGCATCGTTTCGGGTCGAATTCATCGGACGGGAGAACGTTCCGATGGACGGGTCGATTCTCGTCTGTTCGAACCATCAGTCGAATTGGGATCCGGTATTACTCGCCTGTGCGATTCCAAAGCAGCGTCCCCTTCGCTTTTTTGCGAAGAAAGAACTTTTTAGTGTCCCGGTACTGAAGCACATCTTGAATCGGGCGGGTCAAATTCCAGTATCTCGTGGAGAAGGTGACCGACAAGCACTACGTGTCGTGCTTCAAAAGTTGAAAGAGGATGAAGTCATCTCTATTTTTCCTGAAGGAACACGTTCAAAAGACGGTACGCTTGGGAAAGCGCAAGCTGGTGTCGGATTCTTCGCGATGCGTTCGGATGCGCACATTTTACCGATTGCCATCATTGGCAAGTATAAGTTTCGCGCGAAACTCCGTGTCGTCATCGGGAAGCCGATCGACTTGTCAGAACTGAAAGCACGCAAGGCGAGTGCACAAGAAGCGGCCGACTTGATCATGGATACGATTGCCGACCTCTACTTGAAGCACTCATTCACGAAGTGAAAAACGGATTGTGGAATTGAGGTTTAAACTTCTTTCAATAGAGGTACAATCTTCATAACGCCTTGACAAATTCTCGGAATTATAAGAGATTTATACTAGGTGTAAGCGCCTTTGGCGCTCCTTTTTGTACTCATCGTGAGGGGGTAGTGTTGGAATGGTCGAAGAAATGAAAGATATGCCTGATTTTGAAATTAATCGTGGTCAAATTGTGACCGGAACAGTCGTCAAAATCGAGGATAAGCAAGCGCTGATCGATATCGGTTATAAGACCGAAGCGATTTTGCCAATTAGCGAAGTATCAAGCATGCATCTAGACGATTTAAACGAATCACTCCAAGTGAACGACGAGATTCGTGTCAAAGTGAAAAAGGTCACGGACGAAGAAGTAGTCGTTTCGAAAAAAGACGTCGATGCCGAAGCAGCATGGGATCGCATCGTTGAAAAATTCGAATCGGGCGAAGTGTTTGAAGTGATGGTGAAAGATAAGGTCAAAGGTGGTCTTGTCGTCGATATTGGAATCCGTGGATTTATCCCTGCATCCCTTGTCGAAAGTCACTTCGTCGAAGACTTCTCGTCATACTTGAATAACCCAATTACCGTAAAAGTCGTCGAGATTGACCGCGAAAAAAATCGCGTCATCTTGTCACATAAAGCAGTTGTCGAAGAAGAGATGAGCGCGAAGAAATCGGAGACGCTCGAATCGCTTGAAGTCGGACAAGTAATCGAAGGAACGGTCCAACGATTGACTGATTTCGGTGCGTTCGTCGATATCGGTGGCGTGGACGGTCTCGTTCACATCTCGGAAATGGCCCATAGCCGTGTCGAGAAGCCGAGCGATGTCGTAACTGAAGGCGACCGCGTCAAAGTGAAAGTACTCGGGCTCGACTTAGATAATGAAAAAGTAAAACTTTCCATCAAGGAGACACAACCTGGTCCATGGGAAACCATCGAAGGGAAGATCCAACCGGGGGATGTCATCGAAGGAACCGTCAAACGCCTCGTGACGTTTGGTGCGTTCGTCGAAGTCGCACCACAAGTGGAAGGTTTGCTTCACATCTCGCAAATTGCGAACCGTCACATCGCGACGCCGTCTGAAGTCTTGTCAGAAGGCCAAGAAGTGAAGGTGAAAGTGCTAGATGTTCATCTCGATGATAAGAAAATCTCATTGTCGATGCGTGCGCTCGAATCATCTGAACCGACTCGTCAAGATGATGATCAAGCGTTGCTTGATGAATATAGCGACCAAGGAGGATTCTCTGTCTCGGAATTGACAGGTGATGATTCTTCGGACGACTCTAAATAAGATGATCGTTCAAGCGGGAGTCATGCTCCCGCTTCTTTTTGTATGGTCACTTAATTTTGCCTGTGATATGATAGGTAAGTTGCGTTTCGAAATGATGAAATGATGAAATTTTGATAGAAAGTTAGTGAGGTGTTGTTATGGGAATTCCAGTAGTGGCCATCGTTGGCCGTCCGAATATCGGAAAATCCACAATTTTTAACCGTATCATCGGTGATCGTGTCTCGATCGTCGATGATAAACCGGGTGTCACACGTGACCGTATTTACGGCACAGGAGAGTGGCTCAACCGTAAGTTCCATTTAATCGATACAGGTGGGATCGAAGTAGGGGACGAGCCGTTGCTCGTTCAAATGCGTCATCAGGCGGAACTCGCAATCGATGAAGCGGACGTCATCATCTTCATGGTGAATGGACGTGAAGGGATCACGGCGGCTGATGAAGAAGTCGCGAACTTGTTGTTCCGTTCGAACAAACCGATCGTCCTTGCCGTCAACAAAGTCGATAACTTTGAAATGCGAGATCTCATGTATGAGTTTTATTCTCTCGGATTTGGAGATCCGTTCCCGATCTCGGGTACACACGGGTTAGGACTCGGTGACTTACTCGACCAAGTATTTGAACTCGCTCCAGAAAAAGACGAGTACGAATACAACGAAGACGTGATTCAGTTCTCGTTGATTGGTCGCCCGAACGTCGGGAAATCAAGCTTGACGAACTCAATCCTTGGTGAAGAGCGCGTCATCGTTTCAAACATTGCGGGTACGACTCGTGATGCGATTGATACACCGTTCACACGTGACGGACAAGAGTATGTCATCATCGATACGGCAGGTATGCGTAAACGCGGAAAAGTATATGAATCGACAGAGCGCTACAGTGTCATGCGCGCACAAAAGGCGATTGAACGCTCGAACGTGGTTCTCGTCGTCCTCGATGGGGAAGAAGGAATCATCGAGCAAGACAAGCGTGTCGCTGGTCTCGCGCATGAAGCCGGGAAGGCGATTGTCATCGTCGTCAATAAATGGGATGCCGTCGAAAAAGATGATAAGACGATGAAGAAGATGGAAGAGAAGATTCGTCAAGAATTCTTATTCCTCGACTATGCGCCGGTTGTCTTCTTATCAGCGCTCACGTCAAAACGCTTGCAGACATTGTTGCCTGTCATCAAACAAGTGGCTGAAACACATCGCCGTCGAATCTCGACGAGCGTGTTGAACGATGTCATCGTCGATGCGGTTGCGATGAACCCGACACCGACGGATAAAGGACAACGATTGAAGATTAACTACGCAACTCAAGTGGCCATCGAGCCGCCGACGTTCGTCTTGTTCGTCAACGATCCTGAGTTGTTGCATTTTTCGTATAAACGTTATTTAGAGAATCAAATCCGTAAAGCATTTGACTTCACCGGGACACCGATTCACATCGTGGCTCGTCAGAAAAACTAATAACGGGGGTGCCACTTATGGCAAACGTAGCTGTCATCGGAGCAGGGAGCTGGGGAACGGCCATCTCGCTCGTGTTAGCAGATAATGGCCATGATGTCCTGCTCTATGGACGTGAACAAGAACATGTGGATGAAATCAACTCGTCACATACGAACTCGTTTTATTTGAAAGACGCGCCATTACCTGAATCCATTCGTGCGACGACGAACTTGAAAGAGGCGTTAGACGGTCGAAGTATCGTCTTTCTCGTCGTCCCGAGTTCGGCGATTCGTCCTGTCTCGAAGGAATTGAACACATTGTTGACGGAACCTGTCACCATCGTTCATGCCGCGAAGGGGATCGAACCGAAAACGCATGAGCGTCTTTCAGAAATCATCGCCGAAGAAATCGAACCGGCTAAACGTCGGGCAATCGGTGTATTGACAGGACCGACTCATGCTGAAGAGGTTGCGGTCCGGAAACCGACGACCATCACGATCGCATGTGCTGACCTTGATGTCGCGGATGAAGTGCAGGAGCTCCTCACAAACGATCAGTTCCGTGTGTACTTGAATTCTGACGTCGTTGGGGCCGAGTACGGCGGAGCATTGAAAAATATCATTGCTCTAGCGGCAGGTATGACGGATGGACTCGGTTATGGGGACAATGCGAAAGCTGCCCTCATGACTCGTGGGATTGTAGAAATTGCGCGACTTGGCGTGAAGCTTGGAGCGAACCCGGCCTCGTTCTCAGGATTGACAGGAATCGGAGACTTGATTGTGACAGCGACGTCACAACATAGCCGTAACTGGCGAGCCGGTAACGCCATCGGGCGTGGTGAAAAGTTAGAAGACGTTCTCGGGAACATGGGAATGGTCGTCGAGGGCGTCCGCGCCTGTGAAGCGGCCCACTCCCTTGCGAAAGAGGCGGGTGTGGAGATGCCGATCACAGAGGCGCTCTATAACGTGTTGTTTGAAGGGAAGAGTCCTCATGATGAAGTGAAGAAATTAATGAGACGCCCGCAAAAACACGAGATGGAACAAGTTTTCCATTTTGAAGAATAGACAGATTGAGAGAGGAGCTGACGTTTTCGTTCAGTTCCTCGCTTTTTTTTGCTAAACTTGAATTCTGGAGAACATAGAGAAAGTAGGGGGATAGATGTGACACCGTCACTCATTAAAATGTGGATATCATTCGCAGGGATCGGGGCTTTCGCCATCGCTGCATTAATGGTCGCACTCAGTCATACGAAACTGAGCGGTTGGTTCGCCACGCTCGTCAGACTGATTGCCTTCATCATTTTCTTATTTGGGACTGTTATCATGATTTTTGTCGTCGTCTCAGGACCGACTGGAGGATAAACGTGATGAAAAAAAAGATTGTCGCTATCAGTTTGATTTTGACGACACTGTTAGCTGGATGTATGTTTCCTGATTCAGAACGGGCCAACAATATCCCGTATGAAGATCAATTGAATACGGTACAAAGTGCGGTCGATGCCTATCGTGAGCAATCTGGGGTATTACCAATCAAAACAAAACCGGCGGAAACGCCTCTCATGGAGCGTTACCCAGTTGAATTCGCTCGTCTCGTGCCCGGTTATTTAGCGGACCCACCGGCGAATAGTTTCGAAGGTGGCGGGTTGTTCCAATATATCCTCGTCGATGTGGAGACGGAACCGACTGTGAAGTTGATTGACTTGCGTGTGTCTGAGCGGTTGCAGCAACTTCAAACGAACATCAACGCGTTTCGGGCAAAAGAAGGCAAGTTCCCATTTGACGGATCATTAGGTAAGAATCAGTTCACGCTCGATTATGATAAAATCTTTGTCACGGAAGAGCCGTTCATTCCAAGTCCTTATTCGGACCGTGAACTTCCAATCTATGTGGATGGCACGGGACAACTGTTTGTAGACTATAGAGAAGATGTGAAGGAAGCGCTTCAAAAGACGGATGAGTCGCCGGAAATAGGCGAAGACATTCGTTATTTGCTCTATAAAGATGCTCCATTCGCCCCAGCTTATTCGCAAGGATACACAATTGATGAACAAGGAGAGGTCGTGTTTTTAAACAACTGAACCTGTTTTGATAGTGAATGTCGCGAAATCATGCAAAAAATGTTGTCATATCAACGTTTGTACGATATGATTAATCCCGTAAACTCCCTGTGAGAGGAGGTGAATCGTGATGAACAAAACTGAATTGATCCAAGCTGTTACTGAGAAAGCCGATGTTTCTAAAAAAGAAGCAACGAAAATCGTAGAAGCTACGTTTGAATCAATCACTGAAGCACTCCAAAACGGTGAGAAAATTCAATTGATCGGTTTTGGTACTTTTGAAGTTCGTGAGCGTGCTGCCCGTAAAGGTCGTAACCCACGTACAAAAGAAGATATCGAAATCCCAGCGAGCAAAGTTCCTGCATTTAAAGCAGGTAAAGCGCTCAAGGATGCGGTCAAGTAATCTGCAATACATAAGTCGCCGAAAGGCGGCTTTTTTGTTGGGTTTGCGAGTTCGAATGACGTGAATGTGACAAAAATGTGCTATACTATGTCAGAATGACAATGAAGTGGACGAGGGGGGATAGCATGGAACAGTTGACAAATGAATTCGTTGTCACAGACCTTGCTCGTCAAATCGAAACACGTATGAATCATCCCTATTTGACGAAACACGAGGTTGTACCAGCCGTCGACATGTTATTGCTTCGTTGGATGGTCGAGATGATTGATTTGGAATCGATTGAGCATCGACAACTCGTGATGGCAACCTATTTCGCACATCAAGCGCTTGATTTACACGACCAAGTGAACAGCAGCCCGAACGGGTCTTTGGCACGCCAATTAAAAGTGCTCGCCGGAGACTTTGCATCGGCTCAGTTTTATAAAATCTTGACGGACTTTCCATCATCATACAGTGATCGATTCGGTCAGTCTGTACAGCGGGTCAATGCGGCGAAGTGCACCTTATTGCTTGAGAAGAACGTTTCAATGAACGTTTGGCTCGAAGCGAACGTCGGATTGATTCAAACACTTTCCGAACTGATTGAACAACCTTATTTGACAACGAGCGGGAAACGAATGATTGAAAAGAAAGCGACAGCGCTTAGACAAGACCAAAAAGAGCAACTTACGACGTTGCTCGCGCATGCGGTCGCTTAGAACGGAAAGGATGTTACGCGTTGCAACCGATAGAAAAAGAGCAAAAAGTATACGAAGTATTTCAGTCCATTTCTCCGAGCTACGATACGATGAACTCGATTATCAGCTTCCGACTTCATAAATGGTGGCGACGGACAACGATGAAAAAAATGAACGTCTTTCCGGGGGCTAAATGTTTAGACGTTTGTTGCGGGACGGCTGACTGGACGATTCAATTGGCAGATGCTGCTGGAAACACGGGTGTTGTGAAAGGACTCGATTTTTCAGAGAACATGCTAAAAGTGGGAGAGGAAAAGGTCAAATCTTGGCCGAACATCGAATTGCTGCATGGAAATGCGATGGCTCTTCCGTTTGGTGACAACTCCTTTGACTATGTCACAATCGGGTTTGGACTCCGAAACGTTCCAGACTACATGACGGTTTTGCGTGAAATGCACCGCGTCTTGAAACCGGGTGGAACGGTCGTTTGTCTTGAAACGAGCCAACCGACAGCACCGCTCTTTAAAGAGTTGTATCGTTTTTACTTTGGAACGGTCATGCCGCTTTTCGGTAAGGTATTTGCCGGTTCATACGACCAATATAAGTGGTTGCAGGAGTCGACCGATCAGTTCCCAGACCGTTTGACGCTCAAGCGGATGTTCGAAGATGCCGGGTTTGAACAAGTCGAAGTGAAGACATTCTCCGGAGGTGCATGTGCCATGCATCTAGGAAAGAAGTGGTGAACCATGTCTTTGAAGCGACTTTATCGTCATATGAACCGAGAGATTGATCAAATCGATCAATTCTTATCTACTCGAGTCAGGACGGACCACCCTGTCATTGAATCGGCATCGCGCCAATTACTCGATGCCGGTGGCAAGCGCATCCGACCCGCCTTCGTCTTACTGAGCGCCGGGTTCGGTGAGACGAAAGATATCCGTTTGACGAAAGTTGCCTCAAGTCTTGAGTTGATTCATATGGCATCACTCGTGCATGACGATGTCATCGACGACGCGATGCTCCGTCGTGGCAAACCGACCGTGATGGAACGATATGATGAAACAGTAGCGATGTATACAGGGAATACGTTATTCGGAGAAGCGATTCGTCTCGTATCCGAAATTGATTCACCAGAAGTGATGCGCATCATGGCAGATACGATGGAACGAATCTGTGTCGGTGAAATCAATCAAATTCAAGATCAATATGAGTGGGGGCAATCACCGAAGCGCTATTTAGATCGGATTGCGCGAAAGACCGCTCTGTTGATTGAAACGAGTTGTGCGGCTGGAGCTGTCATCTCTGGAGCGTCTCCACAAACCGTGAAGCAATTAAGCCTGTTTGGATATGACATCGGCATGGCTTTTCAAATGACGGATGACTTGCTCGATTTTACCGCTAAGAGTTTTCAACTCGGTAAGCCGGTCGGGGAAGATTTGAAGCACGGTCATAAAACGTTACCGCTCCTGTATTCATCTGAGGACCCTGACTTTTATGAACGTCTCCGTCAAGTGAACGCCTCGACGGATGCGGAAGTGACGAAATCTCTCGTCCGGGAAGTGCAACGAAACGGAACGTTAGAACGCAGTCAACGGACGATCGATCGTTACGTCAATCGTGCCATCCGCCGACTAGACGGGTTGCCGGATGTTCCAGACAAGCGATCGTTAATTGAAATTGCGCAATATATTGGGAAACGCAAATGGTAAATGCCCATGTAACCCCTTTCAAAAATGTGTCGGACCGTGTACACTAAATACGTACATCGTACACATTTATAGACCTAGGGGGATTTGGGGAATGGAAAAGACATTTTTAATGGTTAAACCTGATGGGGTAAAACGTGGATTGATTGGGGAAATCATCTCACGCTTCGAAAACAAAGGATATACGTTGAACCGTCTCGAAATGGTGACACCGTCAGTTGAGGTCGCAGAGGCACACTACGCAGAGCATAAAGAAAAGCCGTTCTTTGGTGAATTGGTTGAGTTTTTGACTTCTGGTCCTGTCGTTGCGATGGAATGGGAAGGGGAAGACATCGTGGCCGTCTCTCGTTTAATGATCGGGAAGACGAAGCCAGTGGATGCTCAACCAGGAACGATTCGCGGCGATTTTGCATCGACGATGTCACAAAACGTGATTCATGGTTCTGATAGTGTGGACAGCGCGGAACGTGAACTCTCACTTTGGTTCGCTGAAGTGGCTTCACACGTTTCATGACTTTTCGAGGGACGGGGAAACCTGTCCCTTTTTGATTCCCTTTGAGTTGCCTGAGATCAGAAGAATGCGGAAATGAGAAAGAATTGAGGTTGAAATTGGTGATGAATGATTATGCCATCTTTGTAAAAAAGTTTTATATCAAGTCGGGTATTGACTTGAACTTATATAAAGAGGCGCAGATGAAGCGCCGTATGGTCGCACTACGCGAAAAGAAGGGGTATGCATCGTTTTTGGAGTATTTGAAGGCGATGGATACAGATCGTCAACTTTACGAGGAGTTTCTCGACCGGATGACAATCAATGTGAGTGAATTTTATCGCAACCCGATTCGTTGGCAACAGCTTGAAGAGGACATCCTCCCGCATCTGATTCGCTCGAGTCAAGGGAAGCTTCGCGTATGGAGTGCTGCCTGTTCAACAGGAGAAGAGCCATACTCACTTGCCATGTTGTTGTCGAAACATCTGGCCCCATCTCAATTTTCAATCATGGCCACGGACTTAGATGATGTCGTCATCGAAAAAGCGAAGCAAGGAAAGTACCATGAGCGGGCGCTCATCGATTTGCCGGAGGAGTTTCAGAAGCGCTACTTTACCCGTCGTGGCGACGACTATTATATTTCAGATGAGATCAAGCAACTCGTGACATTTAAGAAGCATAACTTGTTAGCGGATGTGTACGAACGTAACTTTGATTTGATCGTCTGTCGAAATGTCTTGATCTACTTCACTGAAGAAGCGAAAGAGAAGGTATATACGTCATTCCAACGGGCGTTACGTCCAGGTGGGATGCTATTTGTCGGTGGAACGGAACAAATTTTCCAACCGAAGCGTTATGGCTACGCAATGAAGCAAAGTTTCTTTTATGAAAAAATAGATGGATGAGGTGATCGGATGCGTTATTTGACAGCTGGTGAATCACATGGTCCCGGTCTGACGGTCATCATTGAAGGGGCCCCAGCCGGACTCGCGATCGATATTTCGCAAATCAATGCGGAGTTAAAAAAACGTCAATCTGGTTACGGTAGAGGGCGCCGCATGCAAATCGAGTCAGACCAAGTAGAAGTTCGTTCGGGAATACGGCATGGTGTGACCACAGGTGCACCCATCACTTTTTGGATTGAGAATAAAGACCATACGCATTGGAAACACGTCATGCAGGCGGAACCGATTGAAAGCGACATCGAAGTGAAACGCCGCGTCTCTCGGCCGAGACCTGGACATGCTGACCTGGTCGGTGGGATGAAGTATGACCATCGAGACTTACGTGACGTGTTGGAGCGTTCGAGCGCTAGGGAAACAGCGGCTCGTGTCGCGGTCGGGGCTTTCTGTAAGCAGCTCCTTCAACAAGTCGGGGTGTCCCTCTTTAGTTATGTCAAAGTGATTGGTGGGGAACGGGCGGAGTCGCGTACATTCGATTCACTTCAAGAAGCCCAAGCGGTCGTCGATGCGTCACCGGTTCGTACGTTAGATGAAGCGGCCGCGTTGCGGATGATGCGTCGCATCGATGAGGCCAAGGCAAATGGAGACTCGATCGGTGGGATCGTGTGTACAGAAGTACATGGTGTTGTACCGGGACTTGGCTCGTATGTGCAGTACGACCGTAAACTGGATGCGAAAATCGCACAAGCGGTCATGAGTGTCAACGCATTTAAAGGTGTTGAATTCGGTGAAGGGTTCGAAATGGCGTATCGTCCGGGTTCTGAAGTGATGGACCCGATCGCATACGGGGATAATGGATATACGCGACTCAGTAACCATCTCGGTGGATTTGAAGGGGGCATGACAACGGGGATGCCGATCCTTTGTTCAGCCGTCATGAAGCCCATTCCGACCCTCTATAAACCCTTACAATCGGTCGATATTGATACGAAAGAGGCATTTTTGGCTCAAATCGAGCGGAGTGACTCGTGCGCCGTGCCTGCCGCTTCCCTCGTCGTTGAGGCAGTCATCGCATTTGAAATCGCGAAGGAAATGTGTGAGACGTTCGGGCACGACACGATGGAACGAATCAAACATCGGGTCGATGAGTATCGGGAGGAGTTACGAGTATGGTAACGATTCCAATCTCAGCATCGACCCCATACGACGTCGTCTTGGACAATCAGGATCGTTGGATCGATTCGGTTGATTGGTCAAGGTATTCGATGCTATGGGTCGTTACGGATAAACATGTCGAGTCTCTTTATGGAGAGTCGTTCCGTTCTACGTTGAAACTGACCCATCCTCACGTCGTCTCGTCCGTCGTCGAAGCGGGTGATGCGTCGAAATCGCTATCTCAGCTCGAGCAGCTTGTCGCAGAAGGGTTGCGCCATGGATGTGACCGCGAGACGTTGATTGTCGCCTTTGGTGGTGGGATGATTGGCGACTTGGCTGGCTTTTTAGCAAGTGTCTACATGCGAGGCGTTCCATACATACAAGTGCCGACGACGATTTTGGCTCACGATTCGGCTGTCGGAGGCAAAGTGGCAGTCAATCACCCCCTTGCGAAAAATGCGATTGGTTCGTTCTATCAGCCATCAGGCGTTTATTACAACGTCACTCGACTGAACACCTTGTCCGTACAGGAAGTGCGAAGCGGTCTCGGTGAGTTATTGAAACATGCGTACTTATCACGTTACGTCCTCGAATCCTCTTTCGAGGACGACTTGTTTTTAGACTTGAACGAGAACGAACCATTGGATTGGGTGTCGTGGCTTGCTCGTGGGATTCGAGTGAAACAAGCCATCGTCGAGACGGACGAGCGAGAACAGGGCATTCGTGCTTGGCTCAACTTTGGGCATACGTTCGGTCATGCCCTTGAGTCGGTGGAAGCCTATCGGATCCCACATGGAGAAGCGGTTTTACATGGGATGGTGTTCGCTTTTCTCGTGTCTGGAGATGAAGTTCGAGCGATGCGGTTGTTCGATTGGATGCGTTCAAATGACGTCACGCCAATCGATTGGCAACCATTCGACCGCTACGTGGAAAAAATGATTCGGGATAAAAAGAACCGTCACGGTGCAATTCGTTTTGTGTTACTTCGTGAAACGATCACCGTTGAGTCGGTACAGCTCGAACATCTTCAACAGACGTTTGAACAGATGAAAGGATGGTGGGAACGATGAGTTTAAACGGTTCTATCCGTGTACCGAGTGATAAATCCATCACACATCGGGCATTATTATTCGGGATGATGGCGAACGGGACGACGCACGTGCGGAATCCGCTCCTCGGTGCCGATTGTCGATCGACAATCGAGGCGATTCGATCACTTGGAGCCGATGTGACAGAACAGCAAGACGAACTGATCATTAAGGGCATCGAGTCTCCGCGCTCGGCGCGGCTTGACTGTGGGAATTCAGGTACGACGATGCGTCTACTGATCGGCCTTTTGTCCGGCTATAACGGGTCGTTTGAGCTCGTAGGCGATGAATCGTTATCTAGACGTCCGATGCGCCGCGTTACCGAGCCTTTACGAAACATGGGTGCACATGTGACCGGGGATATGGCGCCTCTCGTCATCGAAGGGACGACGCTTCAATCGATTGACTATACGTTACCGGTCGCGAGCGCCCAAGTGAAGTCGGCCGTCCTACTCGCCGGCTTACGTGCCTCGGGTACGACGGTTGTTCGAGAACCGATGTTGTCACGAGACCATACCGAGCGCATGTTGCCCCTATTCGGTGCGAAGCTGTCGATTGTAAACGAAGAAGGGTTACGCGTCATCCGTGTCGAACCCTCGACATTGACTGGATGTACGGTCGACGTACCGGCAGACCCGTCATCGGCTGCATTTTTCTGGGCAGGGGCGGCCATGGTGGCAAATAGTTCGGTTACGACGACGGACGTCTGTTTGAATGAGACGCGGATCGGATTTTTACGTACGCTCGAACGGATGGGCGCGAATGTCGTCATTTCGAACGAACGATCGGTCGGTGAAGAACGAGTCGGGGACGTCACGGTCACGACGAGTGAGTTATCCGGCACGGTCGTCGAAAAGGATTTCATTCCTTCACAGATTGATGAATTACCCCTGTTCGCTCTCGTCGCCTCTCAGGCGAATTCACCGTCCATCGTAAAAGATGCAGCGGAACTGCGCGTGAAAGAAACCGACCGGATTGACGTAGTCGTCTCAGAACTACGCAAATTAGGTGTGGACATCGTCGGCACCGAGGACGGATTCATCGTCCAGCCGAGTCGCCTTCACGGAGGGGATGTCTCGACTTACGGAGACCATCGCTTGTCCATGATGTTACAGGTTGCGTCACTCGTGACCGATGAAGCCGTTCACATCGAGGGGATCGAGGCATCCGATGTCAGCTATCCTCGATTCCGTGAAGATTTACAACGGGTTCAACGTAAGATAGAATAACGATAAACCGAAGCCCAGGAGGACGAACCATGCTAGATGAATCAGCTTTAACACATATAATCGAGATGCTTGAGTCAGGTGAGACGGAACATGCACTCATGCATTTAGAAGAACTTGAGAAGGAAGGGTCAGATGATGACCGTTTAGCTATCGCTGACCTCTATTTAGAGTTAGGTCTTGCCGACCGAGCGACAGCCGTTCTCTCAAAACTATACGTCGACTATGAGGGAGACCCGAATGTCGCCTTATCCTTGGCGGAAGCGTATTTGGATAGTGACCGTGAAGAGGAAGCGATTGCCGTGCTTGAAAAAATCAAATCGGATGACGCAGATACGCAAGTGAGGAGCCTCGTCCTCCTCGCTGACCTGTATCAATCGCAAGGGTTGGATGAAGTGGCAGTGAAGAAACTGATGGAGGCGCTCGAAAAGAATCCGGATGAACCTTTACTCATTTATGGATTGGCTGAATTGTATGCCTCGACCGGTTCATTTGAACAAGCCATTCCACTCTATGCGCGACTTCCGAAGATGAAGTTGCCGGCTGAAATCGACTATCAAGCGGATTACGCGGAGGCCCTCACGATGGTCGGGTCGTTTGAAGAGGCGCTCGAAGAATACGAGCGGGCCACACATCGCGATTTGAACACCGTCTTCGGTCATGCGATGACGGCTCATCGGATCGGACGTGAGGAAGTGGCGATCAAGCAGTTCAAAGAGCTTCAGGCGATGGACCCTGACTTCACGTCGCTCTACTTGCCTTATACCGAGGCACTTGATGCAATCGGGCAAACGGAAGAGGCCATCGAGATCGTCGATCAAGGCATCACGCGCGACGATTATAATGATGAACTGCGACACGTCAAAGCAAGGCTGCTTCTCAAACTCGGAAATCGGGACGGTGCCATTAAAGAACTGCGTGAGGCGCTCGTGTTAAATCCAGAGTCGTTACAAGCGACCGAATTGCTCTTGTCGATTTTATTTGAAGCAGGAGAATTCGATGATGTTCTCGAAACCATCGATGCACTCGAAGATCATACGACGTCGCCGCTCATGACATGGTACAAGGCGAAGGCGAAATATGAGCTCGAAGCGTATGAGGAAGCGGTCAGTCTGTATGCCTCAATTGAGCCGATGATGAAAGAGGACGTGTCATTTGTGACGGAATGGGCTACACTGTTGATAGAGGAAGGTCGTAGACAAGATGCGCGACGTGTGGTCGAGCAATCGCTTGCATTGGTGGTCGATCTCGAAGATCGCCAATTGCTCGAAGAACAGCTCGAACAATTGTCTGATGACGTAGAATGAATAAGGGAAGGGAATGAGGTCAGATGGTCGAGCGGAAACGTAATTTTTTGAAGCGATTCGTCGCTCATCATACGCTTCGGAAACGTGAAGCAAAGTGGATTCTTGACTATTGGTTAAGACATCCTGAAAAGCTTGGCAACGTTCATTTCGTGACAAACGCTTCGGTCTCACCACGAAGTCTCGTGATGACAGCGTACGGGTTTGACGGTGAACCGTTTCGATACCGACGGGGAGACCTTGTGACCATGAATCCTGAGAAGGCTTATCATGACATCCGTCTACACGATGGGCCAATCTATGTAGAGTTAAATTTTCAAGGCATGATGATCGATGAGAACTGGGTCGACATCGTCGAACAGAATCCGTTTGAACCAGTGGCAGAAGTGAGAGACGAAGTCTCTTCCTCTGCTCAAACGGTCATTCAAGCATCGGTTGCTCAATTTGAAGAAGAGCGATTGCTGATTGAAATCGATAAGGCGCTCGACCGACGAGACGAGAATTTATTCCGCAATCTGACGACTCAACTTCATCAAGTGCGAGCATCTAAATTATTTTGAAAAAAACAAGCGCTTCCGTTCCGGTAGGCGCTTGTTTTTTGGTATATTAATTACGTAGGAATACACAATTATTTCACAGTTCGTTCATAACTTTGAAAGGTGAGCGAAGTCATGTACGCTACAATAGACATGATGAGATATGAAGGAGAGGAGGGAAAAGATGAGGTTCGATAGTCAAGGGGCACTCCGCTCGATTGCCGAACGACAATACGTCGATACGCTCATCGTTCCGCTCGCAGAATTGGCGTTTGGTGAAGATATGGTTCGTAAAGCCGAAAGCTATGAAGTGATTCATGCCGTCACGGCTGAGACAGAACGTCAATTATCTGGTCGAACGATGCTCAGCCCGACCATCAGTTACACCGATGTGGAAGCTGGTGTGAAGTTGGCGCAGGATGTGGTGGCGAAAGCAAATTCATCCGGATTTTCTCACGTATTGTTTATCGCGTCAGACGTCCGTTTCAAAGCATTTGATTTGCCGGTTTTGTTCGTACCGCCGCTCGCGCTTGGATCGATGTCAAGCGATCAGGCGCACACGATGGTCCAGAATTTTGCGACGCAAGTCATCACGGAACTTTCGAGCCGTTGGATGGCGACATGAAGCGGTTGACGTAGAGGTTTTATTGATATACTATTTTGTTGAGTGAGAAATTTTTGTGAAGAATGCATAAAGAATTATGGGGTTATGCACACGAATGAGGGGGGAACGAAATGGCTCAAAATGGGTCAAAAGTCACGCGCCGTCAGTTCTTAACGTACACACTGACTGGAGTAGGTGGCTTTATGGCGGCAACATTGATCAGTCCGATGGTCAACTTTGCGATCGATCCGGTTTTGAAAAAATCCGGTGCAGGCGACAAAGTAAAAGTAATGAGTCTTGATGACATCACGACTGAGCCGCAACGTGTCGACTTTAAGAAACAAACACAAGATGCTTGGTATGAATTTGAAGAAACGCTTTCAGCATGGGTTTACAAAACAGATAGTGGCGAGATTGTCGCGCTTTCTCCGATTTGTACACACCTAGGTTGTCAGGTGGCCTACGCTGGTGACCCGACTCGTCCAACAGAATTCTTCTGTCCATGTCACTTGGGACGTTATGAAAAAGATGGAACGAACATCCCAGGTACACCACCGACAGCACCGCTTGCACGTTATGAAAAAGAAGAAAAAGACGGCTTCCTATATTTAGGTAGTCCAGTCGCTCAGTAATGAGAGGGGGAACTAGCCGATGTTACAAAAAATTTATGACTGGGTCGATGAACGCGTAGACATCACACCGCTCTGGCGCGATATCGCAGACCATGAAGTACCGGAACACGTCAACCCTGCTCATCACTTCTCTGCATTTGTCTATTGTTTTGGCGGTTTGACGTTCTTTACAATCGTCATCCAGATCCTTTCAGGGATGTTCTTGACGATGTATTACGTACCAGATATCATCAACGCGCACGCGTCGGTGTATTACTTGCAAAATGAGATCGCACACGGACAAATCGTTCGTGGGATGCACCACTGGGGCGCATCTGTAGCCATCGTCATGTTATTCTTACATACGCTCCGCGTGTTCTTCACGGGATCGTATAAGAAGCCACGTGAGCTCAACTGGGTCGTCGGTGTTCTCTTGTTCTTCGTCGTCTTGGCGCTCGGACTCACAGGATACTTGCTTCCATGGGACATGAAGGCATTGTTCGCAACAAAAGTTACGCTTCAAATCGCTGAAAGTGTACCGGTTATCGGTGGTATTGCGAAGACACTTCTCGCTGGTGGTGAGATTGTCGGGGCGAGCACACTCGCACGATTCTTCGCAATTCACGTCTTCTTCTTACCGGCGGCATTGTTCGGACTGTTGGGAGCCCACTTCTTGATGATTCGTAAACAAGGGGTTTCTGGACCGCTATAAGCCGATTCGAGGAGAAAAAGGAGGAGAAACGATATGCATCGCGGTAAAGGGATGAAATTTGTAACCGACTCTCGAGTAGGAATCTCGAATCGGAAACAAAACATTGCAAAAGACTATTCAGAATACCCAGGACGCACAGAGGCGTTCTGGCCGAACTTCTTGCTTAAAGAGTGGATGGTAGGGTCGGTCTTCTTGATCGGATTCATCGCTTTGACAATTGTCGAGGCACCACCGCTTCAAAATATCGCCGATCCAACGAACACGTCATACATTCCGTTGCCGGACTGGTATTTCTTGTTCTTGTATCAATTACTCAAATATCAATTCGCTGCTGGGGACTGGATCTTACTCGGTACAGTCATTATTCCAGGTTTGGCGTTCACGGCACTTCTCGTTGCCCCATGGCTTGACCAAGGTCTCGAGCGTCGACCGGCGAAACGACCAGTCGCGATCAGTTTCATGTTACTTGGAATTCTCTCGGTCTTCTACTTGACTTGGGAATCTGTTCAAACGACACACTGGGATCAAGTTCATGCACAAGGTGAGCTTCAAATTCCAGGTGAAGGTCCTGAAATCGATACAGCGGCTCCAGGATATGAGATTTATTCGGCTCAATCTTGCGTCAACTGTCACGGTCAAAACCTAGAAGGTGGAGCAGCGGCTCCAGCACTCGTCGGAACGCAGTATACGGCTGAAGAAATCGCGGAAATCGCGGTCAACGGTGTCGGTACGATGCCAGCTGGTCAGTGGGATGGTTCAGATGAAGATCTCCAAGCCATGTCTGAGTTCATCGCTTCATACGGTGAAGGCGGCGAAAATAACAAGTAAGTCTTCAAGTGTAGCCTGAATATCGGGCTACACTTTTTTACTTCTGCACGACGCATACGATAAACTGAAGAAAAAGGATTGAGACAATGAACCCCATGTTTTTAAAACCGTTCTTGATGCATCGGATTGTATTGACTATTTTATTGATCATCAACTTGGGAGGGACGATTTACGGGTATATCTGGTACGAGCCTCAATTGCGTGACACACCGTACATCTATTGGCTGTTCGTACCGGATAGTCCGACGGCATCATTCTTCTTTACGATTGTCCTCGGACTTTGGTTAACCAACAAGCGCTCCCCGTTGTTCGAGACGCTCGCCTTTATCACATTGATCAAATACGGGGTCTGGGCCGTAATCATGAACATCATGTATCTCGGTACGTTACCACCGGATGCGCCGACCTTGACCATCTTGATGGCTGTCATGTTGATGGTCTCTCATGGTGCGATGGCGCTTCAAGCACTCATCTACGCACCATTCATGAAATGGACCATTACTTCGTTTGTCTGTTCATTGATTTGGGTAATTCATAATGACGTAGTTGATTATGTGCTCGGTCAATGGCCGCGCTATCCGTCACTCGCGGAACATATCATGTGGATCGGCTACGGCTCTTTCTGGCTAACCGGATTATGTTTTTTTATGGGATATGCCTTCGTACTACGTCCATCGCTTGAAAATAAGGTCATAAGAATGTAAAATCAAATTATCAAATACATGCAGAGGTGAAATAGAAAATGTCATTAGGTGGCTATATTTTCTATCTTGCACTGATCATGCTCATCCCCTTATGGGCCCAGATGCGAGTGAAAAGTACGTATAAGCAGTTTTTGAAACAACCGCTCCAAAGCGGTGTCACAGGTGCACAGGTCGCTGATTTCATCATGAAACAAAACGGTGTGCACAACGTGAGAATCGAAATGGTCGACGGACTCATGAGCGACCACTATGACCCGGTCAATAAAGTCGTTCGTTTGTCTCGCGAAGTGTATCAAGGGTCGACAATCTCGTCTGCCGCGATCGCTGCGCACGAGATCGGTCACGTCATTCAAGATGCGACAGACTATAAGATGATGCGCGTCCGCCACAGCCTTGTTCCGGTCGTCAACATCACGTCGAACTTGTCGTTCCCATTGTTGCTCGGTGGTTTCTTATTCGGGGCACTCGGGTTGGCTCAACTCGGTGTCATCATGATGCTCGGGGCGGTCGTGTTCCAGTTGATCACGTTACCGGTCGAGTTCGATGCATCGAAACGAGCGATGGCGCAATTGACGTCTCACGGAATCGTGACGGCGACAGAAGAGACTGGTGCACGTAAAGTGTTGAATGCCGCGGCTTGGACTTACGTTGCTGCAACGCTCGTTGCGGTTGCCGAACTCATTCGTTTGGCACTCATCGTCTTTATGCCACGTGAGGAATAGGATTGAATGGAATCCCGTCGGTAGGCGGGATTTTTTTATTTTTTGTTGAAAGGAAATGTTGTCAATGAAACCGAAGCTGACCGAGACGGGTCATCACCAATTGACAGATCGACTTGTGATGCTAAGAAGAGAGCGGACGGATGCGCGTGAACGGTTGCGGACAGCTCGAAAGTTTTGTGATTTCCGCGAAGACGTCACCTACACTGAAGCGGTACGTCAATATGAGCGGATCGAGGCGGATATATTAGAACTGAATCACCTCCTTGACGACGCGACCATCGTCGAATCCGTTCAGTCTGAAGTCGTGACGTTCGGAAATCGGGTCGTGATTCGGGAAGTGCAACAAGAAGAGACCGAGCGCTATCGAATCGTGAGCGAGGCAGAAGCAGATCTAGAACGAGGAAGCATCTCCGTGACATCGCCACTCGGTCGTCGTTTGATGGGGGCGACAATGGGGCAAACGATTCAAGTGGAAACGCCAGGAGGTACGATTCAAGTCGAGGTGCTCCACATCGAACCATAAAAAATCGCCCGTTCATCCCTATGAACGAGGCGATTTTTTTGCTTATTTCAAAGGCATCCGATTTTCATCGAACGTAAACCCTTCGCCCCCGACTTCATACACGTGATGGAACGTGACGAACGCATGCGGGTCGATCTGTTTGACGATTGTCTTCAAACGGTTCACTTCGTTACGGCCGACGACGACATATAAGACCTCGAGTTCTCGGTTCGAATAACCGCCTTTCGCGAGCAGTCGGGTCGTGCCGCGGTTCATCGTCGCATGAATGCCATCCGCAATGGCAGTGCGGTGGTCACTGATGATCATCGCCGCTTTACCGGCATACGTTCCTTCTTGCATCGAGTCGATGACGCGTGCCCCGATATAGACGGCGAGGAGTGTGTACATCGCCTCACGAATGTCGAGGTATGTCAAACTGAGGACGATGACAAAGAAGTCAAAGATGAGAAACGTCTTCCCAATCGACCATCCGATATAGCGTTGTACGAGTCGTGCGATGATATCGACGCCGCCCGTCGTCCCGCCATTGTTAAAGATGATGCCAAGACCGACTCCGATGAAGAGACCGGCGAACAAACTGGCGAGCACCATGTCATCCGTCAAGTCGATGACGAGCGTCGAATACTTGGCGATGAGTGCGTACCAAAGTGAAAAGGAGAACGTCCCGATTAGTGTATAAACGAAAGTCGTTCGACCTAACAACTTGTAACTCATGAAAAAGAGCGGGATGTTTAGTGCCAAGTTCGTGACAGAAGGTGAGATATCAAATAGTCCGCGGAGAATCAATGTGATCCCGGTGAACCCACCCTCGGCCAAATTGTTTTGGACGTTGAAGTGATAAACGCCGAATGCAAAAATAAAAGAACCTATTAAGATAAAAATAATATTTCGAACACGAATCGGTAATTGTACCGTCATCAGGTTCACCTCCCCTTAGATAGAGTACTCGAAAAACAGTTCGATTGACTACCCTGAACATATGACATTCAGAAACGAGTCGGCTATACTTTTCAAAGAAGAGGTGATGTAGATGAAAGTAGTAGCCATCGGGGCACATCCGGACGATATCGAAATCGGGATCGCCGGCATGACCGCCCAATGGACGAAAGAGAAGACTGAGGTCGTGTACGTCGATTTGACGAGAGCGGAACTTTCTTCAAATGGTGATGTAGAAACGAGACGACAGGAGGCAAGTGCGGCTGATGACGTGCTTGGTGTCCGTCGAATCAATCTAGGATTTAAAGACCGGGGGATTGACGGGGGAGAAGAGCAGCTCGAGGCAATCGTCTCCTTGATTCGCCGTGAGCGCCCAACCCACTTGCTCTATCCATATGAAGTCGACCGCCATCCGGACCATGCGGCCTGCGCCCATCTCGTGACAGAGGCGCTGTTTAATGCCGGGATTCGAAAGTACTTACCCGAACTCGAGGCATATCGTCCGGAAAGTGTGTACCAATATATGATCAATGCTCACGTCGAACCGGATGTGTGCGTGGATATTAGTGACACGATCGAAGTGAAGACACGGGCGCTTCAATGTTACGCGAGTCAGTTCACCCCTGTCGATGGGGTGAAGACACCGCTCACCGATGCGTACGTGGAACGGGTCATCGCCCGTGAACGCCATTTTGGGAGCTTGATTGGCGTCGCTTATGCGGAAGGCTTGAAGCGCGTTCGACCGTATGTCGTAAAACAGGCAGGTGAGCTCGCATGACATATCGGATTGGGATTCTGTGTTATCCATCGGTCGGAGGCTCTGGGATATTGGCGACAGAGCTCGGCATGAAGCTTGCTGACCGAGGACATGACGTTCATTTCATTACGAGCAGCATGCCGTTTCGTTTGAACGCCTATCACCCGAATATCACGTTCCATCAAGTCGAAATCAATCAATATTCGGTCTTTCGGTATCCGCCGTACGACATGACGCTCTCAGCGAAAATCGCAAGCGTCATCCAATCGTTCGGGCTTGATGTCATCCATGCACACTATGCCGTACCGCATGCCGTTTGTGCCGCGCTTGGTCGCGAGATGGCGGGAGTGAAGACTCCGATTGTGTCGACGTTACACGGGACCGATATTACCGTGCTCGGTGAGGACGAGGAACTGAAACCGGCCATTCTTTATGGATTGCGTCAATCAAACGCGATCACGGCGGTCTCGCATAGTTTGAAACGAGAGACAGAAGAGCGGATTGCCAGTGATTTACCGATCCAAGTCATCCATAACTTCATCGATGAATCGGTGTATACGCCTCAACTCGACCCGACACTCCGGGAACGGTATGGCTTGTCGGATGAGGACCGGGTCGCCATCCACATTTCAAACTTCCGTCCTGTCAAACGCGTCGACCTCGTCCTTGAAGCGTTCGATCAGATGGATGTGCCGAATAAGAAACTATTGCTCGTCGGAGACGGTCCGCTCATGGGTGCGATGCGTCGACTCGTGACGGAGATGGGGCTTGAAGAGCAGGTCATCTTTGCCGGGAAACAAGAACAAGTCGCCGCACTTCTAGCAATCAGTGACGTTCACGTCCTGTTGTCAGACAAGGAGGCGTTCGGTCTCGTAGCGCTCGAGGCAATGGCGACAGGTGTGCCCTCTGTCGTGAGCGATGCGGGCGGGCTACCTGAAGTGATCACGGACGGTGAGGACGGTTTCGTCGTTCCAAAAGGGGATGCGAGCCAGGCCGCCTCTGCGATGGAGCGGCTCTTGACCGATCGTTCGCTACGAGAACGGTTCCGACAAAATGGATTGGTGAAGTCCCGGCGTTTCGCCTCACAAGACATCGTGACCGAATATGAGCGCTTGTATGAACAGGTGGTGACATCATGACAGAATGGGAATACGCAAAACAAATCATCGACACCATCGAACAGCATGGGGGCGAGGCGTATATCGTCGGTGGTGCTGTTCGGGATTACGTGCTCGGGAGTCTGCCCGATGATATCGATTTGGCGACGTCCCTCTTCCCGGAGGAGGTGATGGCGCTGTTCCCGAAGTCGGTTCCGACCGGTATTGAACATGGGACCGTCACGGTCATTCTCGACCACCATCCGTTCGAAGTGACGACATTCCGTTCAGAAGGGTCATATTCGGATTCGAGACGACCGGACCATGTCGCACTCGGGGTGTCGCTTGAAGAGGATCTATTACGAAGGGACTTCACGATGAACGCGATGGCGTTCCATGATGGGCGAGTGGTCGATTTATTCGGTGGCCAACATGATTTAGAGGAACGAATCATCCGAACAGTCGGCAGTCCGTTTGAACGGTTCGGAGAGGACGCGCTTCGCATCATGCGCGCGCTTCGCTTCATGTCACAGCTCGACTTCACCTTACATGACGAGTTGCGGGAAGCGGCGAGCGGGCTCGGTCATAAGCTCGAACAGATTGCGATGGAGCGTATCGCCATCGAATTTGAGAAACTGTTGACGGGACCTGCGTACAAGAAAGCACTAGGTGAGATGGTCGAGCTCGGCATTCATCGTCATTTACCAAACGTGACGACCGAACTGATGCAGCGTGTCCAAGAGGACACTCGGACCCCTGTGAACGCGGTCAGCGGGTGGGCACTCTTTCTCTATCATGCACAGGATGACGGTTGGCTGTCGCCATGGAAACGGTCGAACGCCATCAAGCGAGAGGCACGCACACTTGCACAGCTCTGTGATACGGGGCTTGACCGGATGACGATTTATGCGACGGATGAACAGACGCTCTCCACTTATTTCCGAATGAACGGGGAGAGAGACCGAAGCCGTGAACTGAAACAGTCGCTCCCGATGACGTCAAGGAAAGAGTTAAAGTTTAACGGCCGGGACGCCTTAGCGCTCGGGGCACGAGGGGAAGCGATCAAGCATCTGTTAGCCGACCTCGAACGACGCGTCATCTTAAACGAGTTACCGAACCATGAGACAGTATTGAAAGAGGAGGCGAAACGATGGCTTCAACGCGCGGGCGTGTTCTGACGCTATTACAAGATGGTGAAGTATGGAGTGGTCAAGAGTTGGCACGCCAATTAAATATTTCACGTACCGCTATTTGGAAACATATCGAAACGCTTAAGCAAGACGGCTATGCGATTCATACAATCCCAAGAAAAGGATATCAATTGCTTGAACAAAGTGACCGATTCGATGAACCAGCGTTTGCGTCATATCGGAAGGGACGGTTCGGTCAAATCGTCCATGCGTTTGACCAAATCGACACGACACAACGAATCGCCCATGAGCTGGCGCAACAACACGTGCCAGAGGGGACGCTCGTCATGAGCGAGGAACAGACGGCAGGGCGCGGACAACTCGGTCGCAATTGGTACAATCCGAAGCACGTCAATATCGCGGCAAGTGTGATTTTAAGGCCGGAGTTACCCATTCGCGACGCATCAAAGCTTACCTTGATGGCGGCGAGTGCGTTTGCGAAAGCGTTGAATGCGCGTGACCTTGACGTGACCATCAAATGGCCAAACGATCTACTGCTAAATGGCAAGAAAATCGGAGGCATTCTGACAGAAATGCAAACGGAAGGTGACCGCATCCAAGCCGTCATTTTAGGGTTCGGAATGAACGTCAACGGCGATGACATTCCGACGGAGTTGGCGCACCGGGCGACCTCCCTGTATTTAGAGACCAGGACGCGGTATCATCGTAGTGAGTTATTGGCAGAACTGTTGGCAGAACTCGAGACCGAATACGATCGGTTCCTTGACGTGGGATTTGCGCCCGTTCGCTTGAACTGGTTGAAACATGCCGCCTATTTAAATGAGTCGGTCACCTTGAGTGGGTCCCGAACGTCGCGAACAGGTGTCATGCGTGGCATCTCGGACGAGGGGGCGCTACTACTCGAAGTGGATGGAACGGTCGAACCGGTCTATTCTGCTGAGATTGCAGTGTGGAATGATTGATGAAAGCGAGACCATCGACTATACTTAATGTGTCGGACGCTATCAAGTTTTGAAGTGTACCGCGCTTGCAGACTGTCACATTCAGTTGTCTGCCTTGATCATTATGACAGGGACAGAAGGACACTAACTCATGAAAACCATGAATTTGTTTTTCGTGCGCCTTCTTGCCATCTGTGTAAGAGGGCGTTTATTCTTTCCTGTCTCCACGTTTAGGAGGAGAAACAGATGCACACGATGACTACATTGTTAAAAAAGATGAACGAGCAGGAAAAGCTCGTCATGTTGACGGCGTATGATTATCCGTCAGCCAAACTTGCCGAATCGGCAGGGGTCGATTTGATTTTAGTAGGTGATTCACTCGGAATGGTCGTCCTTGGTTATGATTCGACGATTCCAGTGACGATGGAGGACATGCTTCATCATTCGAAAGCCGTACGCCGAGGAGCACAACATACGTTCGTTGTGGTGGATATGCCGTTTGCGTCATATCACGGAGACTTCGATCGAACGTTACAGGCAGCATCGCGCTTATTCCAAGAAGGTCGTGCGGATGCCATTAAACTAGAAGGTGCCGGTGACGTGCTTCAGACGATTGAGCGTTTGACACAAGTCGGCATGCCATGTGTCGCCCATTTAGGGTTGACCCCTCAATCGGTTGGCGTCCTAGAAGGATATAAAGTACAAGGGAAATCCCTTGAGGCTGCCGAGACACTCCTTCAAGACAGCTTGGCTGCTGAACGTGCTGGCGCGAAGATGCTCGTCCTTGAGTGTGTCCCTCATCAATTGGCAAAACGGATCGCAGAAGAGTTGACGATTCCTGTCATCGGAATCGGTGCAGGTGCAGATGTCGACGGCCAAGTGCTCGTCTATCATGACGTATTGAAATATGGGGTGGACCGTCTCCCTAAATTTGTCCAAGCGTATGCAGACTTGAATGAAGTGGCGACGGATGCCATCCGCTCTTATGTCGAAGAGACGAAGAACGGTCACTTCCCACAAGAACGTCATACGTTCACAATGGATGAGTCGTTGCTCGACTCGTTGTATGGAGGAAAATGATGAGAATTGTATCGACCGTCGAAGAATTACGTAGTGCTTTACCAATGGATCAAACGATTGGGTTCGTGCCGACGATGGGATATTTGCATGAAGGACATATGAGCCTCGTTGAAAACGCGCGACGGGAAAATGACGTCGTCGTCATGAGTATTTTTGTCAATCCGACACAGTTCGGACCGAATGAAGATCTCGACCGTTATCCCCGTGACTTTGAACGGGATGAGAAGTTGGCACGTGAAGCGGGAGTCGATGTCCTGTTCTATCCGACGACGGAGACGATGTATCCCCTTGATATGGCCCGCGTGACCGTTCGTCACGGGGCGGACGTATTATGTGGGGCGAGTCGTCCCGGCCATTTTGATGGTGTGTTGACAATCGTCTCGAAATTATTTAACCTTGTTCAACCGACACGCGCTTATTTCGGTCTAAAGGATGCCCAACAAGTGGCATTGATTGAAGGATATGTCCGAGATTATTTCGTACCGGTAGAGATTCGACGCTGCCCGATTATTCGTGAGGAGACAGGACTAGCCAAATCTTCTCGAAACGTCTACTTGTCAGATATCGAAACGGTAGAGGCGAGTCGGATCTTCAGCGCATTGACGATGGCGCGAGAGGCACTCGATGCAGGTCAACAAGTTGATGAAGTAAAACGACAGCTGATTGAACGTTTGGACGAGATTCCGAACAGTCAAATCGATTACGTCGAGCTTGTCGATTATCCGACGCTCGGTGCCGTCTCGAGCGACTCGACTGAACTCTTGTTAGCAGTGGCCATTCAGTTTGAACGGGCCCGATTGATTGATAATGTGATTTGGAAGAAGGGATGAATCCAATGATTCGTACATTTATGCACGCAAAGCTTCATAAAGCAACAGTGACAGAAGCAAACTTACACTACGTCGGTTCGATTACAATCGATGAGGATTTAATGGATGCGGTCGGCATCATGGAGAATGAACATGTACACATCACGAACAACCATAATGGTGCTCGCATCGAGACGTATGTCATCAAAGGGGAACGTGGGTCAGGCGTGATTTGTTTGAACGGTGCGGCAGCACGTCATTTCCAGGTCGGTGATGTGGTCATCATCATGGCGTACGGTCAAATGACAGCGGAAGAGGCGAAAACGCATCGTCCAAAAGTAGCCGTGTTGAATGAACAAAATGAGGTCGATCAACTTCTTTACGAAGAGATTGCTCATACAATTTTGTAAAGGATTCGGGGGTGTCGGCAGAGGCATCCCCGTTTTTTCGTTATTCGTTCTATGGTAAGATGAGACAGACAGAAAGCACGAGCGTGCCAAAGATGGGATGGATGTTATGGACACGTATGTGATTGTGGATTTAGAGACAACGGGTCATTCCGTAAAGTCCGGAGATGAACTGATTGAGTTTGCGGCGGTCGTCGTACAAGAGGGCGAAGTGATTGAACGCTACAGCACCTTGATTCGACCGAGTCGACCAATCCCACCTTTTATTACGCAATTGACAACGATTAGTGACGAAGATGTAAGTGACGCACCTACATTTGAAGATGTGATTCCCGACATTTGGAAAATGCTAGATGGACGGGTATTTGTCGCGCATAACGTCGCATTTGATTTAACTTTTTTAAACGAGAGTCTTGAACAAGCGGGTTACCTTGCGTTTCAAGGGAGAGCCATTGATACAGTCGAATTGGCCCGTATTCTGTATCCGACTTTAGAGAGTCATGCGTTAGAAGCGCTATCGGATACGTTTGACCTCGTACATACAGACGCACATCGGGCACTCAGTGATGCAGAGGCGACGGCAGAGCTCTTCATTCGGATGCTCGACCGTTTGCGCGATTTACCGATGGTGACGCTGAAACGACTTCGAGAGTTATCTGAATCATGGACGAGTCATATCGAACCGTTACTCGATGAGATCATCCTTGAGGTCGGGATTCGTCCAGACGACGAAACCCGTTTTGATATCCATCGTAAAATTGCGTTACGACGACCGGTGGATGCGTTCGTTCCGGCGACAGAACGTGAACCGTTCGAGCCGTTCCTTTTGCGGACGATTGAAGAGACGCTCCCTTCACTGTTTGATCAGTTTGAACCGAGACAGAGTCAATTCGAAATGATGCGTCACGTCTATAAAGCGCTAGACGATGAGGAAACATTGTTAGTCGAGGCGGGTACGGGAACGGGTAAAACGCTTGCGTACTTGATTCCGAGTGCCCACCATGCCCTCGAGACGAAACGACCGGTCGTCATTAGTACGCATACCATTCAATTGCAGGAACAGTTGTTAAATCGAGACTTGCCCGTGCTTCGTCAGATTTTTCCTGAGATTGAATTCACGTTGTTGAAAGGAAGACGCAATTATATCGATTTACGCAAGTTCGAGATGGTGCTCGACGAATCGAATGATGGTCTTTTGGCATCGATGTGTAAAGCGATGGTGCTCGTCTGGCTCACTGAGACCGAGACCGGGGACTTAGAGGAACTTTCATTTCCGGGCTCAGCGACACAAGGACCCGCTTCGTTCAAGCGTTTGATTCAAGCAGATGCTTCAAGTGATTTTGGACGGTTCGATCCGTGGTATAGCCGTGACTTTTTCACGAAAGCCGTGTTGCGCTCGAAAGAAGCGGACCTGATTGTGACCAATCATGCCTTACTGTTCTCGGACTTACAGCATCAGGCAGGCATTTTACCGACGGACACGCCTCTCGTATTAGATGAGGCCCATCAAGTCGAGGAAGTGGCCTCGCATCATTTCGGTGTGACATTTGATGCGATTCAATTTGACCGCCTCTTCAAATGGTTCGGCTACGGAGCGGATGGCAAATTCCATTCTCGCATCATCCAGTTAGCCGATTTGACATCCGTAACCGAAGAGGCCGAGGCATTCAGTCAACAAATTGATTCGGCCCTCGCTCGGGTCGAAGAAGAACTCGAAGATCTTCTGACTTCCCTTCAATCGTTAGGTAAGAAAAAAGAACCTCGACAAACGGTTCGTTTCGAACGGGAAGGGGCAACGTTTAGACCAATTCGAGAAGTGGCCAATCGACTCGAGGACAAACTGAGAACGTTGCGGACGTCACTCCGACATCTCCATCGACTGCTCGATGAACGTAAAGAACATATGACGTTTAAACAGCGCGCCCTTCTCGGTGATTTAAAAACGTTGATTGGAGACGTGCGCGAACTCGAGAGTGTCATCTATGAGACGATGTTGACGCGTGACGATGATGCGGTCAGCTGGGTCGAACTGAATTTAGGAAATCGGAAATTAACCTCGGTGTACACGCAACCGGTCGAAATCGGACCGCTGTTGCATGAACGTCTGTTTAAGAAGCGACCGACAATCTTAACATCAGCGACGATGACGGTCTCAGGGAAGTTCAGCTTTATGGAACGACGCCTCGGATTAGAAGGAGAACCGGTCCGAAGAGTCGTCTTACCGTCGCCATTCAACTTCAAAGAACAGGCCAAACTGTTTGTACCGTCGGACTTCCCGTTGATCAATGAAGTGCCGCTCCCTCAGTTCGTCGATCAGACGGCCCAGTCGATTGTCCAAATCGCGAACGTGACGAAAGGAAGGATGCTCGTCTTGTTCACATCGAACGAATTGCTTCGACTCACTTATGAACAAGTCAAAGACCATCTTGACCCGTCTTATACACTTCTCGCACAAGGTGTGAGCGGTGGCTCACGTAGCCGCTTGACGAAACAGTTCAAACGGATGGAACAGTCGATTCTCTTTGGAACAGCTAGCTTTTGGGAAGGTGTCGATATTCCGGGGGAGGCGTTGACATGCCTTGTCATTGTAAGACTTCCCTTCGCACCGCCCGACCAGCCCATCATGCAAGCTCGTTCTGAGAAAATTGAAGCGATGGGGAAATCACCGTTCTTTGAGTTATCCCTGCCCCAAGCGGTCATTCGCTTCAAACAAGGTGTCGGTCGATTGATTCGATCGAAAGGGGATTATGGTGCCGTCTTCGTATTCGACCGGCGTGTGGAGACGACACGTTACGGCAAACAGTTCATCAACAGCTTGCCTAAAGTTGACCGGATTGAAGGAACGCTTGAAACGTCGTTATCCGAGTTAGAGTTGTTCTTAGACGAGAAGGAAAAGTCTGTGGCACGAAATGACAGATAACGCTAGGCATCACGATATTATCGTTTTATAATGATACGTATAGTGTTTTTAGAGGAGGAGTCAATATGAACTCGAATATTGAGACGCTGGCGAGCGTGCGCATCGAACCGACTGCGGACGTCTACAAAATTGTCGACTTATTGAATCGGACCTTAAAGAGTCAGGATTTAATGTTCGGTTTGTCACTTGAGAAGAAAGTGAATGATCCGAAGAAGGAAGAGATGGTCTTCACCATCTATCGTACAGAATGACCAGAAAGGCAAAATGGATCGTCTCATTACTGGCGGCACTGATTGGTGTCGTCCTTGTCTTTAGCGTGATGTATCGATTCACCATCGGTCATACAGAGAATCAAAAAGAAAAGCTCGTCGAAACGGCGATGGCACGATTGGCTGAAGAATCTCCAGACGCGAGAGTGGGTCAGGGAGAACTGTTCAATGGGACAGAGGCATATGTCGTCTTCCCAGAAGTAGACGGGAAGTCCATTTGGTTTGTCCCATTGGATAAAAAGCTGGAGATCGAGCAACGAGAAATCGGTGAAGTGGACGCTACTGACGTCTGTTCGAAGTCGGTTGAGGAGACAGGCGGACAACTGGTCAGCTGTAAGATTGGTTTTGACGAACGGGCACTCATCGAAGTGGTCACGAAAGCGGATGCGTCTTATACGTATTCGTACTATACGCTTCAGACCGGAGAATTTATTCGACGGGTCCAATTGACCGATCAAATGTAATGAATTAGAGGGGGATTATGATGGAACATCTATTAGCGAAACGTGTAAAACAACTCACGCCATCGACTACCTTGGCGATCACAGCTAAGGCGAAGGCACTGAAAGCTTCAGGCAAAGATGTTATTGGTCTCGGCGCGGGTGAACCTGATTTCAACACACCAGAACGAATCATCGATGCTGCTTGTCAAGCCGCTCGAGATGGAGACACAAAATACACGCCATCTGGCGGGACAGTCGCGTTGAAAGATGCCATCATTGAAAAGACGAAACGCGATAGTGGATTGTCGTTCGAACGCAACGAGGTGATGGTGGCTTCAGGTGCGAAACATGCCCTTTACGCTTTGTTCCAAGCTATTCTAGATGAAGGGGACGAAGTGATTGTCCCAGCCCCATACTGGGTCAGTTACCCGGAACAAATCAAATTGGCGGACGGGGAACCTGTCTTGGTCGACACGAATGAAGAGACATCATTTAAATTGACGCCAACGCAACTCGAGAGTGCGATCACTGCTCGTACGAAGGCAGTCATCTTAAACAGCCCATCCAATCCGACGGGAATGATTTATACGAAAGAAGAGCTACAGGCACTCGCCGATGTCGTTCTTCGCCACAATCTTCTCGTCGTCAGTGATGAGATTTATGAAAAATTGATTTACGGTGATGCGTCGTTCGTATCGATTGCGACCCTTCCGAATATGCGTGAACGCACCATCATTATCAATGGTGTCTCGAAATCTCACGCGATGACAGGTTGGCGAATCGGATATGCCGTTGGGGACGCAAAAATCATCGGGGCGATGACGAACTTGGCCTCACACTCGACATCCAACCCGACATCTGTCGCACAAGCGGCTGCGGTAGAGGCGTACAATGGACCACAAGAAGATGTGGAAATGATGCGTCAATCGTTCGAGGAACGACTTGAAATCGTCTACGACCGTCTCGTCAAAATTCCTGGCATCACGTGTTTGAAGCCGCAAGGTGCATTTTACTTATATGCCAACGCGAAGGTCGCGGCCACAGAGAGTGGCTATGACACCGTCGATGCTTGGTGTGAAGCTGTTCTTGAAGAAGCAAATGTGGCACTCGTGCCTGGTTCTGGCTTCGGACAAGACGATTACGTACGATTATCCTATGCAACTGAATTAAAACGCGTATTAGAAGCGCTCGATCGAGTAGAAGACTTCGTTACGAAGCGCGCTCGATAAGCGAAAGGATGGAAATGAACATGACAACTATTTCGATTAACCAATTTAAAGACTATGAAGGCCAATCTGTCCGTGTAGGCGCGTGGATTGCCAACAAACGTTCAAGTGGAAAGATTGCTTTCCTTCAATTACGTGACGGTAGCGGTTTTGCTCAAGCGGTCGTTGTAAAAGCTGATGTGGCGGAAGAGTTATTTACTCTTGCCAAAGGGATCACGCAAGAAACGTCGGTTTGGGTCACAGGGAATGTCAAATCTGATGGTGGACGTACACCACTCGGATTTGAATTGGAAGTGACAGATTTAGAAGTGATTGCGGAATCGGTTGATTATCCAATCACACCGAAAGAACACGGAACGGAATTCTTGATGGACAACCGTCACTTATGGCTCCGTTCACGTCGCCAACACGCGATTATGAAAGTTCGTAACGAAATCATCCGTGCGACATATGAATTCTTCAACAAAGAAGGATTCGTCAAAATCGATCCGCCAATCCTTACGAGCAGTGCACCGGAAGGGACGACAGAATTGTTCGAGACAGACTATTTCGGTCAGTCAGCCTACCTTTCTCAGACGGGTCAATTGTACATGGAAGCCGCGGCAATGGCACTCGGTAAAGTATTCTCGTTCGGACCGACGTTCCGTGCAGAGAAATCAAAAACGCGTCGTCACTTGATTGAGTTCTGGATGATCGAGCCGGAGATGGCATTTGTCGATCATGACATGAACCTCGAGATTCAAGAGCAGTACGTCTCATACATTGCACAGTCGGCACTTGCGAACTGTAAAAATGAATTGGAACTACTCGGACGTGACCTTGAGAAATTGGCACAAGTACAAGCGCCGTTCCCACGCGTTCGTTACGAAGATGCCATCAAGTTCTTGAAGGCAGAAGGATTCGACGACATCGAATACGGGGATGATTTCGGTGCACCGCACGAGACGGCGATTGCCAACGCACATGATCAGCCGGTATTCATCACGCATTGGCCAAAAGAAATCAAACCGTTCTATATGAAAGTAGACCCTGAAAATCCTGAGCTTGTTCTTTGTGCGGACTTGATTGCTCCAGAAGGATATGGTGAAATCATCGGGGGATCTCAACGTGAGGACGACTACGATCGTCTAAAAGAAGAAATCATCAAAGAAGGTCTCGACGAAACGGATGCGTATGATTGGTACCTTGAACTTCGTCAATACGGTTCGGTCCCACACTCTGGTTTCGGACTTGGTCTCGAGCGTACAGTCGCATGGATCAGTGGAATCGAACATATCCGTGAAGCGATTCCATTCCCACGTTTATTAAACCGAATTCACCCTTAACGATTAATCGGGGAAGACGTCATGTCCTCCCCGATTGATGTGTCTTAGAAAGGAAGTGCGACATGGATGCACATCAATTGATTCAATTATTCGAACAAAGTCCGGTCGTCATTCCACGAAAGCTGTTCACCGATGCGAGACGCCTCGACTTGTCACCCGTCGAGTTCAGTCTGATCGTCCATCTTCTTGAAATGACGGGAGAAGGCATCGTCATGCCGCTCCCGAGCGAGTTAGGGAAACGCTTGAATGTTTCGGAGAATGAGGCGCGATCAGTACTCCTCGGTCTATTGCAAAAAGAGTTGATCGCCATTGACGCTTCAAGTGATGGTGAGCGATATAGCCTATTGCCACTTTTCGAAGCGTTACAAGGGGAAGAGAAAGTTGCGCCCCAGCAGACACTGAATGAGAATATCATTCATACGTTTGAGCGGGAATTCGGAACGATCACCCCGTTCGAGATTGAACAAATCGTCGGCTGGATGACGGAAGATGGCTTCAGCGAGGAACTCATCATGGCCGCGCTTCGGGAAGCGAAACTTCGAAACGTGCGAAACTTCAAATACATGGACAAAATCCTGCGTGTTTGGCAAGATCATCATGTCGAATCGCTCGAGGATGTCGTGGAATATCAACGGAGGAATAAGTGATGTTGACGCGAGCACAATTACAGGAAGTGTCAGATACGATGAAGCAGATGTTCCCGGATGCTCATTGCGAGTTGACGCATCAAAATCCATTCGAATTGGTGGTCGCCGTCGCGCTCTCCGCACAAGCGACGGATGCACTCGTCAACAAGGTGACACCGGGTTTGTTTGAAGCGTTTCCGACTGTCGAGGCGATGGCGGCGGCTGACGTGTCTGAGATTGAGGCATTGATTAAACGGATTGGTCTGTACCGTAACAAAGCGAAGAATGTAAAAGCACTCTCAGAAAAAATTGTGAACGAGCATGGTGGAATTGTCCCTTCTGACCGAGCATCGTTGGAGGCGCTCCCTGGAGTCGGTCGTAAGACAGCCAATGTCGTTCTCTCTGTTGCATTCCATGAACCGGCGTTTGCGGTTGACACGCATGTGGAACGAGTATCCAAACGTCTCGGTATTTGTCGCTGGAAAGACAATGTCCGCCAAGTCGAGGATACATTAATGAAAAAGTTTCCGCGCGAGGAATGGTCACAACTTCATCATCAATTCATCTTCTTCGGACGATATCATTGTAAGGCACAACGTCCGGGCTGTGAGGCATGCCCACTGTTGCATATGTGCCGAGAAGGAAAGAAACGAATGAAGTCACAGCAAGTCACCACATAAAAACGCATCGACACGAAAGGTGTCGATGCGTCAGACTGTAGACAAAGTATCGGTCTAATGTCTTTTATATGCCCAACCCGGACACGGCTCGCTTTCCTAGGGGCAAGCAGGGAGCCGCATCGCGACTGCGTCACTGCTGGGTCTCCCTTTGCTTGCTATTCCCTCGGGAGTCTCGCCTGCCCGTTCTTGGTCACCTTTTGTCCTTCGTCCCATATAATGGTGTGAGAAGAACACACAGGGGCGGGTCTGATGATCAACAAGTCGACACGATCCATCCTTCACGGTCTGACGAACGGAACGGATGGTGAACGGCGGGCCGAGGCGGATGATCTCGGGATCGATGACGGGCGGGCTCAGCGTTTATCTTCCCTTTCCCCTGATACATCGATTCGAAGTAAGTATCGAGCTTTTTCTTCGGCCGTCGTGGTCTTAGAAAAAGACAAACGGCCGCCAGATGACGACCGTTTGCGTTGCTCGCCCGACGGCGCCCCGACTCCTACAGGAAAGCAATCCGACGGCGCCCCAGCAGCGACCTAGGTCGCGATGCGGCTCCGGGATTGCCTGAGGAAAGCGTGGGCGCCGGACAGGCGAGCGATAAGATTCATGTTAGTCAACAAGCTGACGCATCGACACGAAAGGTGTCGATGCGTTTTTGCTTAATGATTCCAAGGATGGTCGCTCCATTCGCGACGTTTTTTCGTGATCGGCACTTTTTTGAAGCCCCAGTTTCGGAAATCTTGGTCCGGACTTTCTTTACGGATGTAAATTTTGTCCTTAATGGCCTTAAAGATTCGGTTCTCGTCCCCATAATGGACGAACCGTGGTTTCACTTCAATCACGCCACGACGAACGCGAGAAAGTGGCAGACAGACGAGGTCCGCGATTTCTAACCCCGATTGATACATCGTGTTCTGCTTCTCAGAGAAGATGAAGCCTTTGATTTTTTGACGGCTCTTTTCAACGTCTAAATGAACGGTACCTGAATTGAAAATATCGAAGAATGCTTTTTTGAATCAGTAAGTTCTGATAATCGTCTCGGGATTCCAGGACGACCCGGGCACTCACTGCCTCTGTTTCTTCTAAAAACGCATAGAATGACTTCATCAAGTGAGCGAACGCAACGACATACGGATCTTTGGGAGTCGAATAAAAGTCATGAAGCTTCTGTTTATCGACCTCGACACTGACGATCGTACAGTCGATTCCTCGCAAAAATTCAGGGAGCTTATCCCAAAAGTCGCGCAACATATCAATCGTGATTCCATCTTCTTTTCCGTAAGGATGTTCCGCTTTTAAAATTTCTTTTAAATGAAGTGGGATATGTTCGGTTTTGAACACATCTCGTTTGAACGCCTGAAGACGTCGTTTCAATTCACACGGTAGTCCAGTTTCGTCTGCATCGATTGAATACTTATATTCCATCAGCACGCCCGTCAAGTTAAATTGCGTGTTCCCCTTCGGCGTACCTGTCTCGTCGACGAACATGACATACTTCTTTCCACTTTCCATCCAATCCCTCCAAAACGGCTTAACAGTAACGTCTTTAAGCATCCTATTTTATTTCCAAATGGTGATTTGGTCAATCTATTGCACATTTTTTTCGAGAATGACATCAATTAGGTTTATCGGTGTGTCATCTTGGATAAACACTAAGGGTGCTATTATCATAGAAAAACAATCGGGATCTACATAACGAGAGCTTTTCAATTTGGATACACAATCGCTTACATACTAGTTTAACATACGGGAGTTTGGTACGATATGTGTTGCGGTAAATCCACACAAGTGTCGACCGACAGAAGTCGACAATCAGACCTGAGACGGAAGGAACGAGTGGACCGACCTGTTAATATGTATGTATGGGGTGACGACATTGTTCCATTATCCAAACGGTAAAAAGGCAAACGTGACAAAGACAACAAAGGGGGAAGGAATTTCGAAGCAATCATCGAATTCTCAAACCTATGCGAATCGCGGGATGAACTTGGAGACGCTTTTAAATGAAACGAATGAATTTTATCGGATTCATCAACGAGCCGTCATCCACAAAAAACCAACCCCTCTTCAAATCGTCAAAGTCGACTACCCGAAGCGAAGTGCCGCCAAAGTGACGGAAGCCTATTTCAAACAGGCATCTACGACCGATTACAACGGTGTTTATCGTGGCAGGTACATTGACTTTGAAGCGAAAGAAACGAATAATAAGACGTCGTTTCCGCTCGGCAATTTCCATGACCACCAAATCGCCCACATGCGTGAGTGTGAACGTCATGGAGGGATTTGTTTTGTCATCATCCGCTTTAGTCGCTATAATACGCAATATGTATTGACCACCGAGCAACTTGTTCAGTGGTGGGAACAACGATTAACGGGGCGAAAATCGATTCCGCTCAGCTTTATCGAAAAGGAAGCGATTGAAGTTCCGACGAGAGCCTTGCCGTCGATTGATTATTTGACGGTGCTCGATCAATGGCTCGATTGAATAGAAGGAGTGAACCATGAATGGAGCGAAGTAGGGTCGCACGTCGACAAGATTCGACGACGAATAAACGCAAAAAAACTGGGAAACAACCAAAGACGAAAAGTAAGAAACCGATGTGGAAACGCATCTTTTTATTAGGCTTCATGTTATTTATTGCTGCGGTAATCGCATTCGGCGCCTATACGGTATATGCCATTGCGACGGCACCAGAACTAGATGAAGACAAACTTGTCGATACGTATCCGATTCAGTTGCTTTCGGCTGAAGGAGAACCGCTCGAAGGGGCGGGTCAGATTCGAGAGTATGTCTCCATCGACGACATCTCTGAAGTGATGCAACAAGCGGTCGTGTCAATCGAAGACCGTCGTTTCTATGAGCATAACGGGATTGACTTACGTCGAATCGGCGGAGCCGTCGTTGCCAACTTGACAGACGGTTTCGGTGCAGAAGGTGGATCGACCATCACACAACAATTGGTCAAGCAGTCGTTTCTTTCGACAGATAAGAAGTTAAAACGTAAGCTTCAAGAACAATGGCTCGCACTCAAACTCGAGCGTGAGTATACGAAAGAACAGATTTTAGAGATGTACTTGAACAAAAACTATTATGGTAGTGGTGGATACGGTGTGCAAACCGCATCGAAACGTTACTTCAATAAGCCGGTCTCTGAGGTCAATTATCAAGAGGCCGCGATTCTCGCAGGTCTCCCGCAACGTCCAAGTGCCTACGATCCAATCAATGGTGATCAGGAGTTGACCCGCTACCGTCAAGAGCAAGTCTTGTCTGCGATGAAACGTGACGGACATATTTCTGAGGAGCAGTACAATGAGGCACTTGATGTCTCCATTGCTGACGTCATCTCACCAGGTGAAGAGACGGAAGAAGAAGCGTTCACACGTGCGATTTACTCTCGTGTATTGAATGAGTTAGAAGAGGACTATGGTCTTGAACAGTCAGATATTTACGGGACTGGTTTGAAAGTTTATACGTCAATCAACAAAGAGTTACACACAAAAATCAACAGTGATATTAAATCGAATAATGTTAATTTACAAACAAGTAGTTTCCCTGAAGATTTACGAATGGGTGCAACCGTCTTGAATACAAAGACCGGTGAAATTGTCGCTATCGTAGACAGTCAACAGGCGAAGCAAGGTGATACCACATATCGTGACTACTCAAATGAAAAGTATCAAATCGGATCGACAGCTAAACCATTTTTCGATTATGGTCCTGGAATTGAAAATGGGCAGTGGTCGACAGGTAAAGTGTTGCTTGACGCTAAATTAGATGGCACATATAGTCCGAATAACTATTATTCAGGTTTCCGTGGACCAAATACGATGCGCCAATACTTGAAAATTTCAGCGAACACGCCAGCAGTTCGTGCTTTCCAAGAAGTGCGGGATGAGTATGGACAAGAAGCAATCGAATCGTTCGTTAAAAATGTAGGAATCGAACCTTCATATTCTGGCGATGAACTCAACGAATCTAATGCTTTAGGTACGGCAGAAGCGAGCACGACACAGATGGCTGCAGCTTATGCAACACTTGGTGCGAATGGGATGTATACAAAACCGCACTTGATTCAAAAAATTGAATTCAATGATGGTTCAAGTATTAATTCACCGATTAAAGCCAAGCAAGCAATGGAAGATTATACAGCGTATATGTTGACAGACATGCTTCGTGATGTTGTGAGTGCTGAAGGTGGAACTTATGTACCTGGCGCGTTCCCATGGGACGTAGCAGGTAAAACGGGTACGACGAACGAGCCTAACTCTACAAATCCGAAAGATAAATGGTTTACCGGTTATTCTACGGATTACTCGATCTCAGTATGGACAGGAAAAACGAAAGATTCGACAGTCGCTTCGTTCGATCCAGACTATGCCCAATACTATTTCGAGTATATGATGCAACAAGTGACGAATGCGACGGGACAACCGGATCGATTCCAACGTCCGGACTCAGTCTTATCACTTGGCAATGAACTCTATGTAAAAGGGACAAAACCAAAAGATCTTCAACCTGAGAAGTTGGTTGCTCCGACTGGGGCAAGTGTCAACTATGACGAAGAAGCCCAAACCGGTTCTGTCTCATGGTCATACGATTTCGATGGTGCACAAGCAGATGGCTATACGGATGTCACGTTCACAGTGACACAGAAGTCAGCTGACGGAAGTGAGCAAGTCGTCGGAACGACCGGGGAGACGAGTGTAAATATTGCAAACTTGGCCGAAGGAGACACAACGTTTACCATTGTCGCGAATGCAACGAACCCGTTGACGGGTGAGCAGCAATCAGCACCGGCGCAAGCGAGCTACTCAATCGAACCGAAAGAAGAGCCAAAGGAAGAAGAGGAAAACCCTTCTGACGAGGAAAATTCCGAAGATGAACCATCAGACGAAAATAACGGGAACGGGAATGAAAACGGAAATGGTAATGGTAACGGAGGCGGAAACGGCGAAGATACCACCGACGAACAAACTCCTGATGAACCGGCGACGGATGAAGGTTCTGGCGAAGGAACAGACGAACCAACTGACGGAGATGATTCAGGAACTCCGTTAGAGGGACAATCCAATGGTGAATCGTCTGACACGAATCGTGGAAATGGCAATTCAAACAATGGGAATAACTAAGGAAAGCAGGGCGACATTGTGCGCCCTGTTTTTCGTTTGACTTTGCTATAATGAAAAGAAAGGGAACAGGATGGTGACACATGGTTCAACTCTCTTTAAAACGCAAGATGAAAGTATTACTTGTCATAGATCGACTGCAAGACGATGATTTCGGCGTGCCTCTCGGTGGACATCTCGGGTTAAAGCTTTCACATGTGCTCTTAAAAGAGTCGATACCGTTTGGGCGTCTCATCCAGGACCAAACCGTCGCCGAAGCGATCGGACATGCTTACTTGAAACGAATCGGAGTCGAGACCATGTTCACGGGCGAAGAATCCTATTATCCGGAACTTCTTCGTGGCAACCGTCAACTCAGCTCAACAAACGAAGATTATTATAAAACGGTGCAACGCTACGTCAAACATCTTTTAGCGGTTCATTCAAAATGTACGAAACTACATACCATCGTCTTGTTCGGACGGTCGACGCAACGTCTGTTTTCAGATGCGCTCCTCCGCCTCGAAGAAGAGAATGAGCATGTCGCTGCTACATTTAACGAGATGGCCATCTTTCAGATGCCCGCCGTATCGAGAGTGGTACGAGATGAACGGATTCATCAAATCCGACAAGTCGTAGCGGATCTTGCACCTTCGAATGCGTAATGAAAGAAGGTGACTGGATGCGAAAATCTCGCTCTGTCGAAGAAATGATCAAACAACTAAAAGACGATCCTGGTTTTTCAAACCATGTACGTCATTGGCACACGGTCGACGCTCGTCCGGCACAATATGCCCCAATTCCAGAGCAAGTGCCTGAACAATTGGCGAATGTACTCAAGAATCGCGGAATCGAGCAACTGTACACGCATCAAGCCGAGGCTGTGAAACAAACGGCTGCCGGTCACTCGACAGTAATCGTGACACCGACGGCTTCAGGAAAAACGCTTTGTTACAACTTGCCCGTCCTATCGAAGATGATTGAAAAACCTACAGCCCGTGCGCTTTATCTTTACCCGACAAAAGCACTCGCGCAAGATCAAAACAGTGACTTGATGGAGATGGTCGAAGCCCTTGAAGGGAATTTACGATGCTTCACGTATGATGGCGACACATCACCTGCGGCACGAACAAAAGTCCGCGATGCGGGAAATATCGTCATCACGAATCCGGATATGTTACATTCCGGCATCTTACCTCATCATACGAAATGGATTCGTCTTTTTGAGAACTTAGAATATATCGTCGTCGACGAACTCCATACGTATCGTGGCGTATTTGGAAGTCATGTGGCGAACGTGTTTCGACGCTTGAAGCGAATCTGTGCCTATTACGGCAGTCATCCCAAATGGATCATGACCTCAGCGACCATCGCAAACCCGCTTGAACTTGCCGAGCTATTGACGGAAGAAGAAGTCGTTTTAATCGATCGGAACGGGGCACCTCAAGGGAAGAAACATCTTGTGTTCTACAACCCGCCTGTCGTCAACGAAGCACTCGGAATTCGTCGAAGCGCGACGCTCGAGACGAAACGAATCGCCTCGAGGCTCGTGGAAGCGAACATTCAAACGATTGTATTTGCGCGGTCGCGCGTACGTGTCGAGGTGCTATTGACCTATTTGCAGGAATTGACGCGTCGGGAGCTCGGACCAAAGTCTATTGTCGGTTACCGTGGCGGCTATCTTCCATCTGAACGTAGAGAAATCGAACGACGGTTACGGAACGGGGAAATCAAGGCGGTCGTCTCGACAAACGCGTTGGAGCTCGGTGTCGATATCGGCCAACTTCAAGCGTGTGTCTTAAATGGGTATCCTGGAACGGTCGCTTCCTTATGGCAGCAGGCAGGTCGTGCCGGACGGCGCCATTCAGAATCACTCGTTGTATTTGTCGCATCCTCGTCATCACTCGACCAACTCGTCGTCGAACAGCCGGACATGATTTTAGAACGTTCACCGGAAGCGGCCCGGCTTGACCCGAATAACTTGATTATTTTAGTGGACCATATGAAATGCGCCGCATTCGAGTTGCCTTTTCAAAAAGGAGAGCGATTCGGAACGGTCGATACGGAAGATATATTAGAGTTTTTGACGGATGCTCACGTCTTGCATGAACGGGCTGATCGATATTATTGGATGACGGATTCATTTCCGGCTCATGACATCTCGCTTCGGACGAGTGATCAAGAAAATGTCGTCATCGTCGATCAGACGGCAAAACATCAAGTCATCGGTGAAATGGACACGTTCAGTGCCATGACGTTGTTACATGATGAAGCGATATACTTACATGGAGCCGAGCAATATCAGGTCGAAAAACTCGATTTTGAGGAGAAGAAAGCGTATGTTCGCCGAGTTGACGTCGACTACTATACAGATGCGAATTTAGCCGTTGAACTGAAGGTGCTTGAAGAGAATAAGACAGATGGAGCGAAGACGTTTGGTGAAGTATCGGTCATCGCGATGGCCACTTTGTTCAAGAAAATGAATATAAGCACAAACACACGAGCAAAATCACGGGTTTGTGCTTATATTTGTGTCAGTTATGCACTTTGGAACGTGGAGAGTTATACGGATCGGGTTCGAACGCGACGCGAACTTCTAACGGCGCATTGTTCGGAAGGTGGCCGTGCAGCATAACGTGGTCGTCGTAGACCGTGCCAGTCGGGAAGAGTTGGCCGATCATGTTCATCTGTTCCTCTTTCGTCAAGAGCACGTCGAATCGCTCGGCGACGGCCAGGTACTGGATGACCATGTCGTAGTTGAACATGTTCGATTTGACGAGTTCCCGTTTCGTCGTCAACTGTTTGATGCGACGCACGTGGACCTTCAGTTCGCTTTCGAGCATCCCTTTCTGTTTCTCCAGTTCCTCCTTCGACCATATCCCATCGAGATAGAGCGGGAGGAGGCGATCGATTTTCGCCTGTGTCGTGTTCTTCAGGTCGTTCGCGTTCTTCAGGTCATTCTCCATCTGCTGGAGGTCCTTCGCGTCGTAATCTAGCTGGACGTATTTCTTCGCGGCGTCCTCGCTCGTCAGGATGCTCTTGATGGCCGCCACCAGGTTCGCCTCGACTCGCACCGTGTTCACTGATACATAACAGTCCTTCTGGCTTTCGCGACGGCTGTGCTTGATGTAGAAGTGCAAGGCGTACTTCCGATCACCTGACATGTGGATCGTCAGCTTCCGGCCGCATTTCGCGCACGTGAGGTGCGTACGTCGGAGAAGTTGTGGGAACTCCTCTTTACGTCGGCGAAACTTGCTGGCCCGTTTCTCTTGAATGCGTTCGTATTCTTCCGGAGTCCGGAGCGGCGGGTAGATGTCGTCGACGGTAATCGTCTCGCCGTTCGAGAAGTTCTTTTCCATGATGCCGTGGTACGCTTTATTCTTTAATTTTTGGCGCACATGAACATCAGACCATTCCTTGCCGTTCGGCGTCTTTCCAATCTTGCGCAACTCCTGGGCGATCTGCCAGTCACTGTAGCCCTTGTTCATGTAGAGATCATCGATAAACGGGATGATCCATGACCAGTCCTTATTGATGCTGTAGGTCCCCGTGTTCTTGTCGTAATGGTATTCCATCGGCGGCTTTCCCCAGCCCTTACCCTCACGTGTCCGTTGTCGTTTTCCTCGCATCATTCGACGTACAACGGATCGCTTCTCGCGTTTCGCGATCAGGTTCTTGATGTCGGATATGAATTCCTCGTCTTCGTTCGTTAGGTCGGTTATGTTCCCAGGCTCGGCGATCTTCACGCCGTTCTCTCGAAGTGTCGACTTCAGGAATTCCCAGCTGATTGTATCGAGGCGGCTTAGACGGTCCTGGTCGATACAGAGCACGACGTCGACGCGTCCTTCCTCCACACAATCCATCAAGGCGTTCAAGCCGACCTTGTCCAATTTACCGCCACTGTCGACGTCCTTGAATTGCTCGATGATTTCCCAGCCCTGGGCATTCGCATATTTCGTTAGTTCTTCGGTTTGTGCTTTCAAGCTGTATTTATTCTCCTGGAGTTTTGTGGAGACTCGAATATAGATGGCTGTACGCATATTTACACACCTCTTGTATAAAATTTCTTGTTACATAATTGTTAAAGGCTAATTACGTCTTTTAATTCCCAACGATGACCAGATATGCTATGATAAGTTTATCGAAATTAGAACAGGTGTTCGCATTTATGTTCGTATTTTTAATTATAAAATATAAATAGCTGTTTATTATTGGAAGACTAGGGGGCGTTACCGATTAACATCTTGATCCAGCACACAGAAGACGTGCAAAACACCAAAGACGAGCCGATTTCACTTGAAACCCATGTTCCTGATTTTAATGCGCTGATGGAATGGCTGAAACGCCGTACCGTTAAAAAATTAAATGAGTAGTTTATTTGTCTTTATCACGAAGTGTTCGCTGGAATTTGATGTACTTGATCGCTTCCTCGACTTCTTCGGGGGTGACTTCCTGGCCATCGACTTCCCACTTAATATTTTTTAATTCGTTCTCGTTAAACTTACGAACGTTGTATGTCGAGTTTTTCAGTTGCCACACACGATCGGATTCTCTTGAGTTCTCGCTTACTCTGTCAGCCCAAGTGATTCCGTAAGACCCGTTTGGCTGGATGCCATGCGCAGTATAGTTTCTCGCATTAATCAGTTCCTGGACTGGAACATCGAATACGATGGCCATTTTCATCATCGTGTCGACGTCAGGTAGCTTCTTATTCGATTCGTAATTCGATATTGATGACTGATCCAGTTCTAAATCCTCGGCTAACTCTTTCTGGGTTAGCTTTTTCTCTTTCCGTAATTGCTTCAATAGATCGCCGAACTTCAACATTTTTCAACTTCCCTTCATATCCATATTGTTCATAAACTATATTACTATAAGTCATGATTTGACGAAAAAAATAAAAAGATTTCGAAATAGGGTTGACGATATGACCTTGAGTCATATATGATGAGGTCAATCACATGACTTTAGGTCATATAAAGCGGGGTGGCACATGAGTCAGATCGTACCTAACCAGCGGCTAGTGTCCTTGCGGAAGGCTGCCCAGCTAACGCAGGAACAGCTAGCCCTCAAAATTGGCGTTACTCAAAGCATGATCGCACACATTGAATCCGGCACGAAAGATCCTGGTAAGGACAACAAGTTAAAGTTAGCCGCATTCTTTGGGGTCACAGTCGAGTATCTTTTTTATGAAGTTTATTATGACGTTAAGTCATAATAAATTTTTGCTCTCGAATATGACTTAAAGTAATAATTACTTGAAAGGGGGTGGAACCTTGCTGATTGACCCCGAGACAATCAAGAAGAATGCGTACCTACCAGAAAAGCTTAGTGCGCTTTCAAAAGTAAAACCTGCTGCGGCTATCGAACTGCTGCAACAGTGGGGCGATGGAAAAAAGCCTGTTAAAGAATTATGGGATGAAACGATCTTACAGCTGGAGACCGACCAAAGTACATCAGCGTAAGAAACTTGCTTACGAAACTATCTTAGCACTTGGTGATAAAGAAGTAAAGAAGTAAAGAAAAAATTATTTCTCTATGATGGGAGAATTTTATGACACATAAGACGGTGCTATACGCTAGTCGCATTTTACGTGGCCACGAGGTGAAGAGCCTAACCGAGAAAGTCCAGTCCTTGCTACAAGAGGGGCGTGAGGTAGAAGCGAACATCTTGATGCTACGGCATGCGAGTCAGAATAGAGTTACCAGAAACGAGGTGCAAACATGCCTACCATTACGCAAGTTAGGCTAGAAGGGTTCCAGTCCCATGTGAAGAGTCATTTCCACCTGGGGCAAGGTTTAAACGTCGTGACCGGTCCTTCCGACGCCGGGAAGACCTCGATCATCCGAGCGATTCGCTGGGTGGCATTCAACGAGCCACAAGGTGAAGCCTTCGTAAACGAGAAAGTCGGCGAGGCAATCGTCACACTTTCACTCGATAGCGGGGCGATCATCACGAAGCGCCGACGTAAAGGGAAGACATCTTATCTGCTTCAACTCTCGCCAGACGACGAGGGGAGCCTGTACGAAAAGTCCGAAGTACCGGACGAAGTCAAAAACTTGCTTCAAATCGACAAGCAACGATTCGGGGATTTCGAAACGGCCCTGAACTTCGCCTTCCAGCTGGATGCCCCGTTCTTGATTAGTGAGACGGCAAGCGCTGGAGCGAAAATATTAGGCAAACTCGCTGGGACGGAGTGTATCGACCTAGCGATTAAAGGCATTTCCAAAGACACGTACGCCGCACGCCAGGAGCGTCTAAACGCAGAGAAGGACGTCGAACGGATCTCCGGTTCGATGCTCGCCTTCCTCGGAGTCGACGACCAAAAGAACGCGGTCGACATGGCCGAGATTGTTTTGGAGCAAGTGACAGCGTCGGTCGAACGGTTAGATCGATTTAAAGATTATACACGTCTCTTCGAAGGAGCCGCAGATCGGCTGGACGTCGTGACAAAGCGTCTGGACATGCTGAAGGACGTTCCTTTACTCGAAGGTATGCTTCAGACGGCTATCGACGGCCAGATTCGTCACGAACGTCTCCTGCTTACCTCGGGTGACTATCTTCGACTGACGGACCGAATCGAATCAATCGAACGAGACTTGTATCGATACAAGGACGTCACAGAGGCGTCAGAAATCGTCGACAGTGTCCAGAAGGGTCTGGCTAGGCTCGAACGTCTACGGACGCTAGAGGACGCTATGAGGCAACAGCAACAGGTATTAAAACTGACGGACCATGTATTCGAACGAACGCAACATCTTCAGGAGGCGACAAGCGCCATCCTCGAAATCGATGAAGACTTGCGTCGCTACCTCTCGATTCGCGTCCTCTCCACGGAGCACATCCTGGTCGAGGGGCGGCAGAAGTCAGCGACGGAACGACTCGAACGGTTCGCGGGTCTGGCAGAAAAGGGTGCGGGTACCATCAAACGCATCGATGTCGACTTCAAACAGCTGGAGGTCTATCGACAACTTCACCGTGACTATGAAATTCGCAAGAGCACGGTCGAGATCCATAGACGCAACATCGAAGCCGCCGAGCAAGCAATCGTGACGGCGGTAGAAAACGAGAAGGCCACCTGGCAGGAAGCGGGCGGCATCTGCCCACTCTGCGGGCAGCTACATGAAAGGGGAAGCCACGAATGAAAAACAGGTATGAAACGCTACACGAGAACGGACGGAAATACGTCGTATTGACGATCGTCTCACGCGTGGACGGCGAGTTCCAGGCAAAGATGGACTACGACATGTTCTATGAGAAGGACGTCGCAGGCGTCGAATCTTGGACCGTATACAAGGACAAGCAGGGACGGAAGTTCGCGAGAGCGGACAAGCACAACAAGCAAGTGCTCTTACACAAGCGACTTTTCAACATCCCACGCGGTAGCCACCTGGTCTTCAAGAACGGCGACCCGATGGACTGCCGAAGCGAGAACTTACAGCTGGTAGATCATGAAGGCAACATCACCGAAATGTACACGCCGGAGCCAGAGCCGACGGTCGAACCTGAATTGAAAGGCGTCACGTTTCACAAGGCGTCTGAACGCTGGAACAGTCGTCCTTACTGGCAAGGTGTTCGATACAGCCTCGGCTACTTCCAAACCAAAGAGGCAGCGGAAGAGGAAACTCGAATCTTCCTACACGAAGGGCCGGACAGCCCACGGCTTAAACGAAACCAAAAGAACAAGCAAGGGGCGCCTTAATCATCGAGGACGTTCCGACCAGAACCATCGTCAACCAAAACTTAAAGCCGGAAGGGGCACTTACTCATGAGTAACTTGAAAGATCGTTTAGAGCAGGCGAAAACAAACGTCCGTAACGCAGAAAACGCAAAAACCATCGCTGAAACGCAAAAGGCTTCAGCGGAGCAACAGCTGGAAGAAGTCATCGCGAAGATGGCAGAAGAAGGCGTCACGCCGGAAACGATCAGCGAAGAAATCGTCAAGCTGGAAACGAAAATCAGCGAGGATCTTGGGAAGGTCGAACGCCTTATCCCGCAGGACGTGTAATATGTATCAGCTCATGAAAGTCAAAGCCGATTTACGACAAGCCTCGCAGAAGGTCACGGCAAAAGTCGCCCAGCGGGATCTCTTGTCGGAACAGATGCAGGATGCGGATCGACGAAAGAAGCAAGCCGAGGAACAGTTGGCAAACTTCGACCTGGTTCAAATCCTTCTCCAGCACACGAGCGACTTCGCCCGGCGTCAAGCGAAGCGACGTATCGAAGAAATCGTCACGAGCGCCCTGTCCGTCGTCTTCGGGAGGGATTACGCCTTCCGCGTCGAGATTGAGGTCAAAGGAAATCAACCCGTCGCAGAATACTACCTGGAGTCAGAAGGGGTCGTCACGCAGCTGAAGCCTCCGGATTACGATCGGGGCGGCGGCGTCGCGGATGTCGTCAGTCTCGCGCTGAAGTTAGCCATCGCAGAACTATCCGGCGTCAAAGGGACGTTGTTCCTCGATGAAGTCGGGAAGCACGTCAGCCTGGAGTTCGCACCAAACGTCGCTTACTTCTTGAAAGAATACAGCGAGAAGTTTGGTCGTCAGATCGTGCTGATTACGCACAACGAGCATTTGGCAGAAATCGGGGACGTCAGTATCGGCGTCACACAAAAACGCGGCCAGTCGAAGGTATCGGCGGTCTAAATCGGAGGGAATCACATGTGCATCATTTGTGAGATTAAAAAGTTTGCGGAACAAGAAGCGGGCATGGAGTTGGTCGAGACACCGATCGCACCGGTCAATCCGTTGCTAGTCATGGCGCTGAAACGGGCGGAACGGGACCTGGAGCATCTAAAAGACAACATGCAGGATGATGTCTGGCTCTTTAAACAACAGGGGCAAACGAGAGACATGATCGAGCGAAACATCCGGGACGCTTACGAACGTCGTATCAACGATGCCAGTCATCGCGTGAACAAGGCGCGGGACAAGATCCTCGTATCGGTCGGCATCGACCCGGATATCGAAGAGGGCGCAGTATACGGCGTTCTACAAAACGACTTGATGGTCGTCAAACGAGAATACGTCAGCCACTTCGAACCGGCTACGACGTAAGGAGGGCGCGACAATGGATTTACTAACTAAGTTTGAAATTAGAAATTCCGCTCACTTAAACGTATTAAAACTAGGAAAGCGGCACTTGTCTAAAAGCATTGTAAAGCAAGTCCCGAATAAACCGCTGTGGGACGACAAGACAAACGTAGTGGTGTTCTTACAAGGGCTGAAGTGGTTTGGGATTTATGACAATGACATCGTAGGTATCACAGAAAGTATTCATTCTTGGAACATTGTACGGAATGTAGGCTCGACGTTAATCAATCCGAAGGAGTTTATAGAAAAGGATGAGGAGAAAGCAATCTTCTGGGCAGAGAGCAGCGATTGCAATCAGGCAAGGATGATTCGAATTTTAGGATGGGTGGATTTAGGCGATAAGGACTTCATTTACGCACTTTTTGTACGAGATCGGATTTTAATGAAATTCAAAACACCAAGAGTAAAGCCAACTAAAATTAAAGATTTTCTAACTTCATACCTAGAACTTAACGACCTAGATTCGGTTAAAGTTCACAACTATCAAGGACTTTACAGCGTATCTAAGAGTAAGTGTCATCTAAATAAACCTAACCATGAAAATTACGATTTTGACTACGGTCTCGGATTTAGTCCGAATTGGTTTGAAGAGCTAATGTTTTCGAATTTCTTGGATCAGTTTTACAAATTAGATAGACAAATATATGTCATGGCATAAGGAGGGCGCGATATGAAAATCGTTTGGTTAGGAGACGTCCACATCCGAGGCAAGAACCCCCGGAACCGGACGGACGACTACAAAGAAGCACTGAAGACGAAACTGCGCGAGATCTTCAAGATTGCCGAGTTCAACAAGGCGGAAGCCATCCTATGTGCGGGAGACATCTTCGACCGCCCGGAAGTCACAAACAGTGTTTTGCTGGAGTTCGCGGAAGTCTTCATGGAAAACAAAATTCCGTTTTATACGACAGCTGGAAATCATGACGTGTACAGCTACAACTTGGACACCTACTGGCGCACATCGCTCCGCGTGCTCGAATGGCTCGTCCCGAACTTCACAGTCATCAACGATCCGAAGGAGAACTTGATGCTGAAGGAAGGGACGCAAGAAGTGGCCGTCAGCTTCCAGCCGTATTCCCACAACATCGACAAGGACGGTTACGGGTACAGCCCGGGGAACCCGGCGAAAGATTGCTTTAAGATCCATGTCGCCCACGGGATGCTGCTCGATCACGATCCGAAAGTCTTCGACCGTTACACCTACGTCGGGACCGTCCAAACGGAAGCGGACCTGGTGCTTTCCGGTCACGATCACCTGGGCTTCGGTGTCTACGAACGTTCAGACGGCAAAGTCTTCATGAACTGCGGCGCGATTTGTCGCCTGTCAGCAAGCGAGGCAGAAGTCGCCCGTTCGATCCAGGTCGCACTTATCACGGTCGAGGACGGAACGCTTCAGCCGATTGAATTAATCGACTTGCGAAGTGCCCAGCCCGGCAAGGACATCCTGGACCGGACCCAAATCGAAGCGAACGCGAAACGACAGTATGCGATGGAAGAGTTCGCGGCCTTGATTCAGACCGACGACGGGAGCACGACGGCCGTCGACCTTGAAGCCATCATTCAAAACATCGCAGAGAAGGAAGGCTATGCACCGGAAGTCGTCCAGATGGCACTCGATAAGATTCAAGAGAAGAAGGAGGAAATCCACGCATGATCCGTATCGTAGACGACAAGACGAACGAAGTGAAAGCCGAGATGAAAGAGATGCAACGTCATATTGAAGCTGAACTTAGAGACATAAAAAAGAAAAAACGTAGTCCTAATATGTCGCGATCTATTGAAGATCGTAAGCGGATCGATTGGCTGGAAAAGAAAAAAGAATTTTTCAAATCGACGAGTCATCTACCTGTCAGGCTTGGAACTATCGTCATCGATTACAAAACGTTATCCGCCTTCTTAAAGAAATTGAAGAGTTTTAATATCACAACAAAACTAGATGATTCGGGTTTGACAATTATTTATAAAAAACACGGTCATCCTGGCGGTGAACTTCGGTTACTCGACATGACAGATCACTATAAAGTTCTCCGTGAGTTGCCGACAATCGAAATCGACATGCTTGAAGAAGTGATGGCGTGAAGACGTGGCTTTGCAATAACTGTGGCCACGAGCACGTCGCAAGCGATTCACTCACAGAACTAGGATTCACCCAATACGACA